>CAUZKS010000267.1:0-3273 GCA_963580625.1 Dehalococcoidia bacterium
TCCGCCTTATTGCCGAGCCCTGTGCCGTTGCCGAACTCGTCCGGGCGCCGCACGAACGCCGTGTGGAGACCGGACTTCGCAGCAGATCTCAGGTCGTTCTGGTGCGCCGCTGTCATCATAACCTCGCCGGGTTCAAGACCGAGCAGTTCGGCGGCCTTTGTGTATGACTCCGGGTCCGGCTTGTAGTGGCCGGAGAGTTCGGAAGACAGGACGCAATCCCAGGGCAACCCCGCTCGCTTCGCCATATTCGTGAGCAGCGCCACGCTGCCGTTCGACAGGCTGGAGATGATGAACTTGCTCTTGAGGCGCGTCAGGCCTGAAACGGCCTCGGGCCACGGGTCGAGCCGGTGCCAGATCTTGTTCAGGTGAACCTTCTCGTCTTCGGTCATACCTTCGATTCCGAACTGAACCAGCAGATCGTCCAGTCGTCGCCGGTGGATGGCGTCGATGCCGATCCACTCCCACTCGCCGGTCCGGACCTTGTTCATGCCGGGTCCGTACCCGGCGCGCCACTCATCGGCGAAAAGATCGGCGTCGATATCTAGGCCGCGTTCGTTTGAGAGCGAGGCGATCTCACGCGACACACTGCCACGCCAGTCGACCACGGTCCCGAACACGTCGAACGTGAACGCCTTTACGTCTGACACGGGCATGCATTGTCTCCGGGGTGTGTGAGGGTGGTGAGTTTCAGGGCACTGTATCGCACGATGGGGTTCATCGGTGCGGGTGCGGCGAATTTAGACACCCCCTGCCCACTCTTACGTTTGGCGGAGCAACAAAAATCCCCCTTCCTCCAAGGGAGGAGGTTGGAGTTGGGTCGCGTCATGGCAACACGCGACTAACTCGTCATTCTGTAGCGGTCGGGAATTCGGAAGGTGTCACGCCTGCGAATGAAGTCACGGGTGTTAGGCATTTGGGCGGAGCAAGCCCCGCCTCTACATTTGGCGGTCGCAGACCCGACGTCCACCTACCTCGTGCGCGGGTTGAACACGTCGTTCAAGGCGTCGCCGAGTAGACTCCAGGTAAATATCAGCAACCAGATCACAGCGATAGGCGCGAGCAGCTGCTCCGGGTGCTGCTGGATGACCGACACGACTGCTGTGCCACGTCCGGACACGTCCGAGATCATGAATCCCAGGCTTGGCCGTGGAGGCTGAACGCCGATTCCAAGGAAACTCAGGATTAGCTCACTTCCCGCGATCGCGCCCATGCCGGCTGAAGCGGTCACGATGATCGTGCCGGTGATGTTGGGCAGGATGTGAGAGAACAACAAACGCGGGGTGGAGACTCCAACTGCGCGAGCGGCTTCGATGTAGTCAGCGTTGCGGATGGAAAGCACCTGCCCCCTGACGAGCCGCATCATCCCGTACCAGGCGAACGGCAACAGGGCGATCGTGACCACGAGGTAGTCGACGAACCCGGACTCCACAAGTCCCCCGAACGGGCTCCAATCCGGATAGTTGCTCCAGTCTTCAAATTCCCGCGTCCATCCGACGATACGCGGTCTCAAAGTGGCGGCGATCAATATCACAAGCAATATGCCGGGGAAGGCCGCAACTACCTCCCCGACACGCATGATCACGGCGTCTGTTTTCCCGCCGAAGTATCCGGCGACCATCCCCAATGTAACGCCCAGAATGATGCCGCCGGTACCTACGGTGATGATCGTGAGAAGGACCGTTGTCTGGACTCCCCAGATCACCCTCGTATAGATGTCGCGGCCGATGCGATCTGTTCCCAGAACGTGGCCGGTACTTGGACCTTCCTGTGTGTGGCGCAGGTCCGTCTGGGAGTAGGAGTGAGTCGAGAGAGGTTTGGCGAGGATACCTACGGCGTAGATCAAGAGAATTATTGTCAGCGTCGCCATCGCGATCTTTTTTCGACGCAGCCTTTGCCACGCCTGGGTTATCGGGCTTATCCCTATGCTGGAGATTGCGGCGCCGACGTTCAGGCCTACCGGACTTCTCCCATGTGAATTTGTCGTGCTCTGGCCGCGGCGGGACAAAAGGAATAGCCCAAAGAAGAATCCGATCGGCGGGATGAGCACCAACAGTCCGAGTGCGCCATTCCAGCCAATGTCATGTGTGCGTCTTATGGCCGCCGAGACGGCGATCGAGACGGACAGCAATAAAACGACGAACCCGAGATAAACAAACGCCAGACTCGACAACGGCGAGAAGCTGGAAGAGGCGTCAAAAAGCAACAGGCCCAACACGAACACAACCGTGGCCCCCACAAGTCTGGCGAAGAAGCCGAGTCGGTTTATTCGACCACTCGTACCGATCAACTCCCCGATAAATCCGGGAGGTTGGGCAAAATCGAACCCTTCCGTCATGTCGCGGCCGGTGCGAGAAAGCTGAGTGGTTACGTCCTGATTGCTCATGATGACTTACTGGTACCTGATCCGTGGGTCGACGATCGAGTACAGGATGTCGACGATCAGGTTGGCCATGACGAGGGAAGCGGCGCCGATGAGCGAAACCGCCATGATGACGGGGAAGTCACGGGCGAACAGGGCATCAAGCGTGAACCGGCCAACGCCGGGGATACCGAAAATCAACTCCACGATGAACGCTCCACCGAGCAAACCGGAAAGTGAGAAGCCGATCAGGGTGAGGATAGGTATCAGGGCGATCCGCGCGACGTGTCGATAGTTGACGACGTGCTCGGGAACGCCCTTTGAACGCGCCGTTCGCACGTAGTCCTGGCCAAGTACATCCAGGGTGCTGGAGCGCATGATTCGGGTGAATATTGCGACGCCCGGCAACCCGATTACGAGCGCGGGCAGGATGATTTGCGGACTGAAGAAACCGCCCCATCCGGAAACCGAAACCCAATCTAATTTGAGCGCAAAAATAATGATCAGATATGGAGCGGTCAGGAAAACGGGCATGGCGTCCAGCACTAACGAGCCGGACACGATTGTTGGATCCTGCCACGATCCCTGTTTGAGCGCCGTGAAGAAGCCGAGCGGTACGCCAATTCCGATAGTGATCAATGCTGCCGCAAGGAAGAGCTGCGCTGAGACCTTGAGTTTGGGCCCCAGTAACTCTGTCACGCCCCTACCCTGAAACTGGGTGCTCTCGCCAAAGTTGCCCTGAAGCGCGTTCCAGACGTAGCGCAGGTACTGCTGCGCTACGGGGTCGTTCAGTCCTCGTGACTCGCGGATTCGTTCCGCCCGTTCTTCTGTGAAGTGCTGGCCGAGTTGAATCTGAACAGGGTCGCCCGGGCCGTAATGACCAAGGGTGAACACGATCGCTGACACGAATAACA
>CAUZKS010000268.1:0-3267 GCA_963580625.1 Dehalococcoidia bacterium
ATCGGGTATCGTGGCCTTTAGTCTCCGCCGAACTGTTCTTTGACTCGCGGGCGGATTACCTTGCCGAGCGCATTCCTCGGCAGCTCGTCCGTGAAGTAAATTTTCTCCGGCTTTTTGTAACTCGCCAGCGCCTTACGCGTGTGCTCGATCAGTTCAACCTCGGAGGCCGAGGCACCGTCCTCGATCACCACGACGGCGTGGACCAGCTCACCCCATGTGGTGTCCGGCACGCCGATAACCGACGCCTCACGAACGGCTTCGTGTCGCTCCAGCGTCTCTTCAACCTCTTCCGGGGAGATCATTTCTCCACCCCGCTTGATGATCTCTCTGGCACGACCTGTCAGGAAGATGTAGCCGTCCTGGTCCCGGTATCCAAGGTCTCCGGTGTGAAGCCAGCCCTCGCTGTCCAATGCCCTGTTCGTGTCGTCGCCCCAGTAGCCCTTCATCAACCGTTTGCCGCGGGCGACTATTTCACCCTTTTCGTTATCCGGAAGTTCTTCGCCCTCTTCGTTCATGATCAGAACTTCGACGCCATCGAGCGGGACGCCGATCGAACGCAGCCGGGTGCGTTTTTTTGCGATCTCCTCGGGCGTACCCGTCAGATCGTGATCTTCCGGTGGAAGCATTGTGATGGTGGCGGCGGTTTCGGTCTGGCCGAAGGCATTGATGAACTTAACGTCCGGAAATTTCTCGATAGCTTCCAGGATCACGGATTCCGGCATCGCTGCGGCGCCGTACGTGATGACATCCAAGCTTGAGAGGTCAAATTCAGAAAATTTCGGATGGTCCATCAGGGTCTTGAGCATGGTCGGGACCATCATCGCCCTGTTCACGTTCTCCCTCTGAACCAGCTCCATCCAGCCTTCAGGCTCGAACTGTTGCTGGAGGACTAGTGTGCGGCCTCCCCATACGCTGGCCATCATCGATTGGACACCGGCGATGTGGTAGAGCGGCACCGTCAGAAGGTTGCATTCGTTGGCGTCCGGATCGGCCGGCGGCACGTTGTCAATTACGAAGGATGTGAAGCTTCCGTGTGTGAGCGTCACGCCCTTTGGCGCCGAGGTGGACCCAGACGTGAACATGATCATCGTCGTGTCGTCGTCGTCGTCTGAGGGGTAGCCGACGTACGGCTCTGCGGCCTCAATGGTGACCTCGTAATCCGTCCAGCCATCCGGGTTAGCGCCGGATTCGAGCGCAATACGGCCGGTCTTATTGTGGTCAACGCCTTCGCACGAATCGATCAGTTCCATGTAGCGTTCGCCGGCCAGGATGACCGAAGGCGACGTGCGCTCCAGCATGTGGTTTGCCTCTGCGGTTCGGGAGCGGAAGTTCACTGGTACATAGATCGCGTCCAACATAGCGCAGGCAAAGTAGGTCTCGGCGTGCGCAGGCGAGTTAACGTCCATGAGGGCGACACGGTCGCCGCGCCCGACGCCCATATCTGCGAGGACGGCAGCAAGCCGGGATGCCCTGTCCCGGAACGTCGCGAAATCTGGCTTGATCTCACCGTTCTCGCCGGCGACGAAGGCCGGGCGGTCCGGAACGATCGCACATGCGATCTCGAGCAGTTCAAATGTATTCAATGGTCTCCCGGTTGCGTCGGTGTTTTCTGGAATTTACCTACATCGGAAAGGAAGTCAGGTACCTGCGACGCCACGGTCCAACATGATAGACAGCCTTTTTTCGTGCGCAAGGCCGTCTGCAAGCGGAAGATCACGCGCCGTAGCTAGCGCGATCTTGATCGCGCCGAATAAAGCTGGATCAATCTCCGCCAGATCGTTGGCAATTCGCTCAGATTCCATCTCAAGACCGTCCGATTTTACGACGCGTTGGATCAGTCCGACGTCTCTGGCATCCGAGGCGTTAAGGCGGCGTCCGGCGAGCAGCATGTCGAGCGCCCTGCCCTGCTTTAGCACCCGTGGCAGTGTCTGCGTTCCGCCGGCGGCGGCGATCAGTCCATAGTAGGTTTCGGGCATCGAGAAGACAGCGTTATCGGCGGCGACCCGAATGTCACACAGTAGCGCCAGCTCGACGCCCGATCCAATGACATGCCCATGAAGTACGGCTACGGTGGGCACCGTCAGGTCCCGCAATACGCCGAAGACGTCGCGCTCCCAACGAGCGTTCCGGGCCGCAGACTGAGATGGAGCACTGCCAAATTCGGAAAGATCAGCCCCTGCGCAGAATCCACGATCGCCCGATCCCTTGAGCAGCACAACCGCCACGTCAGGGTCCCAACGAACGGCATCTAGCACCTCTGACAGGTCGTCCCTCATCTGGACGTTGAAGGCGTTAATCACTTCGGGTCGATTCAAAGTGATATGCGCAATCCGGCAGCGCTTCTCGTACGTCACGGTCTCGAACGTACTTTCAGTCATTTCGACCCGTCATCTTGCCGAAAGTCGGGATCCCGTCGCCCATTAAATGCATCGATCCCTTCCGCACGCTCTGGGTCGGTGTGGAGGAGTATCGCCAGGTCAGCCTCCAATCGAAGCGACTGTTCCAGCGGCATATCAGCCCCCTTGAGCACCGCTTCTTTGGCAAAGCGTCCGGCCGATTTGCCATGTGAGGCAATCTCCTTAGCAAGTTGCTCCGCCCGAGTTTTGGATTCCCCGGCCGGACATATCTCGGTCACCAGTCCGGCCCGTAACACCTCCTCCGCAGTGATCCTTCTGCCGGTAAGAAGCATGTCGGTCGCCAATCCGGGGCCGACTATCCGGGGAAGGCGCTGTGTCCCACCGTCAGATGGCAGTTGCCCGCTTCCGGAGTCCGTCACCGCAGTTAGAGCGAACGTGGTATCGCGGTCACAGATCCGTACGTCTGCTGCGAGTGCCAGTTCCAGCGTGCGGTCATCGATTCGGCCCGACAGGCCTGCGACCACTGGTACCAGCAGCGCGCCGAGGGTGGCCGGCATTCCCGGTTCAACGGAGTCAGCCCCAATCCCTTCGCCGGTCAGGACGATCATGGCCGCCCGAACGTCCTCATCTGTGGCGGCCATTACGCACGCGTCTTCGAACGCTGCCCTGCCTCCGACCGGAATTGTCAGAACGCGGCCGGCCGAATTTTCAGAGGATTGATTAACCGGGTTGCTCATGTTGATTGTCAGGTGTGCTGAGTTGGCGAGTCAGAGTCGTGATTTTACAGGCGTCGGCGTGGTATCAGGAATTTGGCGTCCCCCGGAACAGTCGGGCTTCGATTTCTGAACGAGTTGGAACGCCGGATAGCCCTTCACGTTCTACGGAAAGACTTGCGGCGGCGTTGGCGAAC
>CAUZKS010000269.1:0-3243 GCA_963580625.1 Dehalococcoidia bacterium
GCTCTGGTGGCCGGGCGTATGCCCCGGCGTCGGATAAGCGTCCAGGCCCGGAGCGATGTTAGTTTCGCCATCGATCAGCTCGAGAACGCCAATCTCTGGGAGAGGTAGATAGGTATCCTGCGCTGCGTCCCGGCGGCCTGCATCCAGGAACTCGACATCCGTGAAATGACTCCAATCGGCCCTCTGCAGAACGTAGTTCGCGTTAGGGAACGTCAGGTGGCTGCCGTTCTCGTCCTGTGTCAGATTCCACCCGACGTGGTCGCCGTGCAGATGCGTCAGGAACACAGAATCGATCTCGTCTGGCGAGACGCCTTTGTTCGCCATATCCTCCATCAACTCGGGTGGACCTGGCCTTCCTCCGGCGGCACCGTGCGGGCCAAGTCCGGTATCGACGAGCACCTGCTGGCCTTCGGACGCTAGGTGGAACACGCCGATGTTTGTGTAGAAGCCCCGCGCATCAAACGCTTCTGGAAATCTCTCACGGTACCCATCCCACACGCTTTCAGGCGTCTCCGGGAACAGGTTTGTGGTAGCGAACGACATGCGCCCGTCGGACAGAGCAGTGATCGTGATATCACCTATTTTCAGCCGCGCCAAATCGATCCTTTCAAGATCGCAGTCCAACGCGTCCATCGTAGTGGCGGCGACGCATGATTTCACGAGCCTTGGAGTGGCCAAACCACACCATTTTGCCGCTCATCGAGTTGGTCGACTCCGAGTGCATATCCAGCTCGGCAAAGAACTTCATAAAGAACAGGCTCGCCCCGCGCCCGGTCATTGGTTCCTGCTGCGCGACAGCCACCGGTGCAAAAGTTTCTTTGCCGCCTAGCACCTCGGCGCTGACATCCGGGTCCGCTGAATCCCACGTGCACATGGCAAACAGCTTTATCTCACCTGCGAGGCTGGCCTGGAGAGCACTCCAGCACTCGGCGGCAGACGGTGATCCCTCTGCACGCGCGGTAAGGAATATGCAATTGAAATCGTCCGCTGACTTGATTGCGGTCGAGATGTCGTCCGCTCCGGCAACGACAACAGGCGTCCCGCCGACCACCGGAATGTCCCGCCGAACCAGGCTAGCGGCGATCCTCTGAGTAGCCTCGGCCTCCCAGCCATCCCGGTCTGCGACGGCGTCAAGCACGAGCACGCGCGGACGCCCCTGCACGGTCACTTCGCTCCAGAACAGTGATGGACCGACACCCTTTTTAAGGGACGCAGCAAACCCGCCGGCACCCGGACCTGCAGCACCACCCCATCCTGTCGAAGGACCAACCATTAGGCCAGCGCCTTCTTCAGTGCATCCACATCGTTCTCGTCTAGGAAGTACTCAAGAATCGTGTTCTGCCCGAGTTTAGAGAGCGAAACGACAAGCCGCAGCTGACCGTCATCTATACGTTCGATTTCCATCGTCTTCGGCGGATGTTTTGACGAAAAAATAGTCTCCATGTGCTGAATTCCTCCTTCAAAAGAAACCGGAAATATTCCGGTCATGGTCCGTGCTTCCTCCCCTTCGGGAGAAACCGAATTATTTCAAGGTGTAAGGGCGAAGAATCTCACCCCTGACATTTACCTTGCCCCTAAGCCCCGTCGCGCTCAGCCGCCCACTTTCGGTATCGTTCCTTGGTCTCCTCTGATATCGGATAGTAGCGGCCGGGCGGCGCTTTTTCTGCGTCGATCAGACCGATCACGAACTCTTCCGCCTTGTCCTGCTCTTCGATCCAGTCGATCACACCCTCGGCGAGCTGGCACGGCACAACCACCACACCGTCGTCGTCCCCAACGATCACGTCACCCGGAAATACGAGCGCACCACCACAATTGATCGCTCCATTTGCCTCGTACGCCTCGATCCACGGCAGATTCCCGGCGGGAGAACGGTGCCCGGCGAAGATCTGGAGACCGTAATCCTCGACGATCATGTCCAGATCCCGGATGCCGCCATCGGTCACGATCCCGACCGCGCCGTTGTGCCAGAGCTGGCGGGCCTTCATGTTACCGGCGATGTTGGCCTCGGGCTCGGCAGCGTGGGCCTCAACCACCAGAACGTCGCCCGGGCCGCACGTGCCCATCGCGATGTACTCCGGCGAGTTCTCTCCCTGACGAGTGATCTCAAGCAGGTCAGGCCTCGGCGGGACAAATCTGAGCGTCCGCGCACGTCCAACCATCGTCTTGCCGTGCGTCATCGGCAACACATTCTTCATCAAACAGCGCTGCCAGTTGGCCGATGCGAACCACTCGCTCCCCTCGACCGGATGCCGCCACACGGCACTGTAGACCGTGGCCGAGGTAACGCGCCGAAACCGCTCGAGAATTTCATCGCTGACATAAACGCGGGGTTCCATCTGTCGCCGTCCTCCGGGGAATATTGGGACATTTAAATTGTAGAAGGACGCCATTGTCTCAGGAGGAGGACATGAGATGGCAAAACTTATATGGAACTGATGTCGGGGCCGTAGGGGCGGATTGGTATCCGACCACGCCCTGGTGCTGCGAGAAGATTTAGAATCAAGCACGACACTGGCACTGTCATCCTAAGCCGGACCGGGTTCCGTAGGTCTTCGACCGATGACAGTTGCAGACGTATTGCCATACGCCCCTACGATTTTCCGATTGATCACGCCGCGTTACGGGCATACGCCGTTCCCGCGGCTCTCAACCCAGCTCGTCGGGCCTCAGCACGCGCACCTGTCCTCGTTCGCCCGTTAAAGCCAGGCGTCCTGCCTTCAGATCCAGGGCATCGTTGCCAAATAGCTCACGTCGCCAGCCCTGGAGTGGGCGCAGGTTCTCGTCGTTCGAGGTGGCAATTCGGTCCAGTTCATCACGTGTTGCAACCAGCTTCTGCGCGACATCGTGATCCTCACACCTCAGCCGCAAAAGCGTCTGAAGAAGCGCCACCAGCGCCTCGTGGCCCCTGATCGGAGGCCGGCGTGGTGGGATCTCTGGCCACTCGTTCTCGGGCATATCCAGCGCTCGCTGAACCGCCTTCAACAACGACTCGCCATCACGACCCTTCGCAGCGTTGCCACGCAGACCGCGCACTCGACTCAGATCCGTCACGTTTTGCGGCGCATGTGTTGAAATTTCGACCAGCGCATCGTCCCGAATCACCCAGTTTCGCGGGAGATTCCGACGCTGGGCCGTCTCTTCTCGCCAGGCAACAACCTCTCGCAATACGGCGAGAGCTTTTCGGCTGGGGCGACGTATCCGGACTCGGCGGTACGCCTCACGCGGGTTCGGTTTGTATGA
>CAUZKS010000270.1:0-3221 GCA_963580625.1 Dehalococcoidia bacterium
AACTCTCCCTCAAGCGCCAGTTCCGGAGCAGGGACGCCGTCATATGGCTGCCCCTGGTCGCGTCGGAGCCGCATCAAGTGCCGACTCAACCCGAGCTTGCGTGCCTCCTCGGTAGTCTCCGCACAGGTCGCGGATATTCCGATATTCACCAGCGGCGCGTCCAGCCATTGCGACGGTTGGAACGTCTCTCGATATCTGGCCACGATTGCTGGTCCATCCTGGGTGATGAAGTGCGCCCATGACAGGGGAAGACCGAGCTGTGCGGCGACCGTCGCGCTGCCCATCGATGAGGCGAGCAGCCATGTCTCTGGAGATGTCGGTCCTGATGGCATCGCCGTGATCCCGTGATACGGGTGGTCTTCAGGAAGTTCTCCGTCCATGTAGTTCAGGAGATCGTTCACCTGATTGGGGTACGACTCAAGCGGAGGGCCGACAGGCCCCGGTTGAAGGGCGATAGCGGTATATCGGTCACTGCCGGGCGCGCGCCCGAGTCCGAGATCGATCCGTCCAGGATGAAGCGTTTCCAGCATCCGGAACGACTCGGCGACCTTCAGCGGGGAATAGTGGCTGAGCATGACGCCGCCACTTCCGACGCGAATCCCTGTCGTCGCAGCCGCAAGCGCCGGGATCAGTATCTCCGGCGCCGGGCTCGCAAGTGTTCGCGTGTTGTGATGCTCGGCCAGCCAGTAACGGGAATAGCCAAGCTTGTCCGCCAGTTGCGCAAGTTCAATGGTGGCGAGCACGGCGTCTCGCGGGGTGCCCCCCATCCGGATAGGGGACTGATCAAGGACGCTAAGTTTCAATCGGTTCTCCTCCGCATGGCGAGGTGATTCACACCGCCGATCGGGAGGATAACCCGCCAGATGGCAAATATCCTCATCGATTTTCGCCAACTACCCTGGATATCAACCAGCTTGGCACAGCGACCTCATCGGCCGGCCCGGGGTTCTCTGGCATGGTTCACACATGCCGAAAAAGCAGTTTCCCGTAATGAACTCACCCACTAAAGGCAATGTAACGAATGTGGGCGCGGAGTATGCTGGTTTGCGGCAGCGAGGCCTTCGTAGTGCCTCGTCCAAATGTGTAAACGAACCAGGAGTAACCAGCTGAGGGCGCTGAGCGACGTTTCCCGCGTTAGCGGACGGGCACGCTGGATCGTGCTTGTCTTACTTCATCTCATTCTCGTGACGGTGTCGTTCTGGGCATCCTTCGTTGTACGTCTCGACTTCGATATCGATCGTATCCCGAGCGATATCTTCTGGCAGTCGCTACCGCTGCTCCTTGCTGTTCGCCTCGCCTCTCTGGCCGGGTTCAGGCTATTCAGAGGTATGTGGCGCTACGTCGCTATCCCGGACCTGGTTCAGATACTCAAGGCGACGATGATCAGCTCCATCGCTTTCGTCATCTTGCAGATCTGGCTCTTTGGACTGGACGGTTTCCCGAGAAGCGTCTTCCTTATCGACTTCGCCGGCAACATCCTCCTACTGTCTGGTGTACGGCTGACGGTCAGAATTCTCCGTGAACGCTCGATAGCCGGCGCGTATCCTGAGGCCACC
Organism: Dehalococcoidia bacterium; assembly: GCA_963580625.1. Lineage (GTDB taxonomy): Bacteria > Chloroflexota > Dehalococcoidia > Lucifugimonadales > Lucifugimonadaceae. The sequence goes on from CAUZKS010000270.1 coordinate 1,557, forward strand.
GGCAGGAGACTCCTAATCATTGGAGCGGGAGACGCCGGGGCATCGCTATGCTCTCAATCGTTTTCCACGACCAACTTCCAGTACGAACCGGTCGCTTTTGCTGATGACGATCGCAACAAGATCGGCCAGACCATCATCGGCGTGCCGGTAGCAGGCCGTATCTCTGATATAGGCTCTCTCGTTCGCAGGTACGATGTAGATATCGCCGTGATAGCTATGCCTTCGGTGAGCTCATCACGGAAGCGCTCCATAGTAGAGATATGCCGCGAAGCTGGCGTCGAGTGCAAAATCCTTCCCGCCACGTCTGACCTTGTCGATGGTACGGTCAGCATCTCCGAGATCAGAGAAGTCGATATCGTAGACCTGCTCGGGAGGCCCCAGGCCGACTTGAATGTTGACCTGATACGGGACTCGATCCGGGGCAAGAAGGTGATGGTGACGGGTGCCGCCGGTTCCGTCGGCTCTGAACTCGTCCGCCAGATAACCGCGCTCGAACCAAGCCTCCTGATACTGGTGGATCGAGCGGAAAACCAGCTCGTCTATTTTGAAGCCGAGATTGAGCCCTTTGTCCTGCCCTGCACAGAGTTGTTCGTCCGGATAGTCGACGTCACCGATCAGCCTGCACTGCTCCGCTTGATGAAAGAGTCCTATCCGGACACCGTTTTCCACGCCGCCGCGCACAAACACGTCAACCTGATGGAAGACGCGCCATCGCAGGCGATCGCAAATAACGTCGGTGGCACGCTATCCGTCGCCAGATGTGCGATTGAGGTCGGAGCAGAGAACTTCCTTCTTATATCTACAGACAAAGCCGTAAACCCCACGAGCGTCATGGGCGCGACCAAAAGATTCGCCGAACTCGTTATCAGGGAGTTGAACAGGACCTCAAGCACGAGCTTCGTCGCCGTGAGATTTGGCAACGTCCTCGGCTCTAACGCCAGTGTTGTGCCCATCTTCAGACGGCAGATAGAGAACGGAGGCCCTGTGACGGTGACCGACCCGGACGTTGAGCGCTACTTCATGACCGGAAGTGAGGCCGTAGGTCTTATCCTCCAGGCCGCCGCCGTCGGGGATGGAGGTGAGGTGTTCATCCTCGAGATGGGTGACCCGATCAAGATCGTGACCCTTGCGGAGACCCTGATCACACTGTCAGGTCTGACCCCCGGTGACGATATCGAGATCGTGTACACCGGACTCAAACCGGGCGAGAAGTTGAACGAGGATCTGAGCTTCTCTGGTGAAGAGGTAACCGATACCGGCCTGGACAAACTGTGGGTATTGAACGATATCCAGAGCGAACACGGCATGGTAGCGAAAGCCGAAAAGCTACTGGCCGATCTGCCCGGACTGAGCGAGGTCGCCGCACGCAACCGCATGGCAAAAGCCGTGCCTGGATACAGGCCGGTCCCCACCGCCGATCCGATTGAATTCAACTCTCCGGATGCCGCAACCACGCAGACGCAGATCCAGGGTCTCCGCGACTTGTAGTCAGCGCCGAGCGTCAATTCGTACACCGCATGGTGACGTGCCGATGATCTAAGAGTCACGGCCCCGGCGAAAATCGCAATGGCAGATGTGGGTTTTCGTGCCTCCCGGGATTCCCAGGAGATGAGACATCGGGGGGTATGCCAAGACATGCGGGTAGTTCTATACAGCGCCCGTCAC
>CAUZKS010000271.1:0-3214 GCA_963580625.1 Dehalococcoidia bacterium
GGATAGTCATACGACCACATCGAGTCCAGCATCAGCGTGAAGTCCGATCCCGCGACTTCCCGAACTGCGGCGCATACCTCGATGTCGTAGGCCGGAATCCGCGGCGGGTGGATCTTGTACGCCGTCCAGCCACGCTCCTTGTAGTGCGCGACCTCGTCTGTGAACAGTTCCAACTTGTCCATCGGCGCGGATGATGCATATGCGGGGACGCTGGTGCGGTAGGAGCCGAGCAACTTGTGCAGCGGTAGTCCAGCTGCTTTAGCCCCGAGGTCCCATAGTGCGCAGTCGATAGCACCGATGGCTCGGAAGCTCACCTGTCGGTTGCGTGTCCATAACTCCTGCCAGAGCCGTTCACGGTCCAGCGGATTCTGGCCCATGACCAGCGGCTTCAGGTAGCGGATTAATCCGGGCGCATCGTCTTCGGCGGTGGCCATAGACGACCCTAGGAAGGCGTGGCCCTGTAGACCCTCGTCTGTAGAGATCGTCACTAGCCCTAGCTGGCTGGTGGACGCATCACCCTGCCTGCGTGGCGGGATGCCTTCCCATTTGAAAAGTTTGATCGTGAGGTCTGTGATCTTCATGTGATTGCCTGTCGTTTGGTCCCCTCTCCCAGTGGGAGAGGGCTAGGGTGAGTGACGTTTAAGGTCCTGGCTCATCGATATGTTTCTGTTGAATGGCTTGTCGGTGAAGGTCTTGCGGCTACGCTCAGAATGACTTTGCACTTAATGCCGATACGCCGTTACGGCCGGGGGCTATTTAGCTCAGAACCGCCGTTTTCATGCGCTCGATCAGCTCAAAATCGATCTTTGCGCCGAGGCCGGGTTCATTGAATGCGTATATCAGGCCGTTCTCGTCCGGGTCGATATCCTCGATTAGGCCGTACTTCTGCGCGCCAGATGGCAGCAGTACCTCGAAGTACTCGCAGTTCTTGATCGCCATGATCACGTGTGTGTTGGCAACGTTGTTGAGCGAGTTGCCGCCATGGTGCACTTCGTAGTTGAGGTGGAAGCCTTCGGCAAGATGCGCCGTCTTATAGATGGCCGTGATTCCACCTTTCACCGCGACATCGCCGCGCAGGTAGTCGGTTGCCTGCGAGACCAACCACGGGGCGTATGCCGTGAATCCGCCCGGCGAGTGCTCGGTCGCCATGATCGGGATGTCCATGTGCTCCCGTAGCTTGATGTAGTTGTACATGTCATCGTCGGCTAGCGGGTCTTCGTACCAGTAGAAGCCCAAGCGTTCAGCTGCCTTGCCGACCGCTAGCGCCTCGTAGTAGTTGTAGGCCCATGTGGAGTCCAGCATGATCCGGTAGTCGTCGCCGACCGCCTTCCTGACGGCCTCGCACACTGCAATGTCACCTTGCGCACTGATTGTAGGTGGGTGGATCTTGTACGCCGCCCAGCCATCTGCTTTGTACTGTGCTGCCTGCTCGCCGTAGGCTTCAGGCGAGTCGAGGACTGCGGAGCTTGCGTATGCCGGGACGCTGTCTCGGTATGAGCCGAGAAGCTGGTGGATGGGCAGCCCGGCGATTTTGCCGGCAATGTCCCATAACGCGATGTCCACCGCTCCAATTACCCGAGGAGTGGTGTTGCGGTAGCGCTTTTGAAGATCCTGATACAGCCGCTCACGGTCCAGAGGGTCCTGGCCCATCACGACCGGCTTCAGGAAGTCGATCAAACTCTGGCCATCAAGGTTTGCGCCTCGACTTGCCGATCCCAGGAACGCGTGGCCCTGTATTCCCTGATCGGTGGTGATCGTTACCAGCCCCATCTGGGAGGTGCCGCTGAACTCTTGGCTGAGCTGACCGTACTTGGTGGCTGGAATGTCGTTCCAGGCGAACAAGGTGAGCGTGACATCAGTGATCTTCATGAGTGGTTCCTATTGTGCTGGGTGGTGTGACCCCACTCCTCGCTGGACAAGAGTTGGGGTGAGGAAGTTACGAGATTTCTCAGCGGCCCCACGCGGTTGCTGCTGCTTGGTCCACAACTATCGGTCCATCTCCTTGAAGGTATTTTTTGAGCACATCATCGTGGACCTCTATTCCCAAGCCGGGCGATGCCGGGACGGTGATGTGGCTGTCAACCTGATCAAAGATAGGGTCGGTCAGGTTTTCACGGATAGGGTGTGGGGTGCGGTCGAACTCCATTACCGTCTGATTCACGTAAGGTTCGGCCGTGAAAGACGGCGGGTTGGACGGCAGGCACGCCGCTACGTGGAGGGTGGCGGCGAGACTGATACCACTACCCCAGAAGTGCGGATTGAACTGGACTCCGTAGGCGTTGGCCATGTGTCCAACTTTGAACATTTCTGATATTCCACCGACGTTCACAATGTCTGGCTGGACGATGTCGAAGACATGTTTCGCAAATAGATCGGAGAACTCGTAGCGCGTCTGGCGACTCTCGCCGCCAGAGGTCGGCATCGGCACGTTGTTTCGGACCTGGATATTGGCGTCGAGATCGTACGAGCCACAGGGCTCTTCGAACCATGAAATATCCGCGTCTGCGACACGTCGTCCGAAGTCGATAGCGGTTTTAACGTCGTAGCCTTCGTTGGCGTCGAACATCAAGTGGATGTCTTCGCCGATCACGTCCCGGACATGATAGACGCGGTTCACGTCATCCAGAAATTCCTTGCCTCCGACCTTCATCTTGACCCCAGTAAATCCGGCATCGACGTAGCCACGTGCCTCTGTCGCCATCCGATTCGGGAAGTCGTTCTCAAGGTAGTACAACCCCGTCGCGTAAACGGGTACCCGATCGCGGGAGCCGCCCCCGAGCATCTCGGAAACTGGTCGTCCCGAGACCTTGCCAGCGATGTCCCAGAGCGCCATGTCGAACGCGCTGAGGGCGTTCATGCCCGGGCCTGAGTAGTTGTGGCTCTGGTAGACCTCGGCGTAAATCTTCTGCCATGCACGTTCGGGAAGCGTGGCGTCTTCGCCAATCAACAGAGGTGCCAGGGATCTCATCGTTTCGGCCCCGCCGCTTTCGCCCCACCCATACGTCCCGTCGTCGGCGATTATCTTGACCGCGGTGGTCGCTCGGGTGGACGTCCATCTCTGCGACCAGCCAAACGGCTCGTTAAGCTCGGCCACAAGTGGATATATCTCTATGCGTTTGATCTTCAATGTTCTGAGTCGGCCCTTCTATTAGTGACCTGTACGTGTCGACGGTGCGGCGTCAGTGTACGCACGACGCGTGGGCGCGCAACTCGT
>CAUZKS010000272.1:0-3211 GCA_963580625.1 Dehalococcoidia bacterium
CGGCGATCTTCGACTACAAGGACGCGACTGGTGACGCATCGCGCGAAACAGCCGGAGCTCAGGTCGCTCCGCTGGGTTACGTGTTTGTGGCAGCGCCTCAGCGCAGACACGCGTTGATGGCTTCCGTTGGGTGCCACGCCCCTGAGCAGGACCCTGAAGAGCCTCGTAGCACCCCGTACGTTGGTTCTAATGTGCGATTTCATCGCGCCATCGAACCGGGCGACACTGTGCGCAGCGTCACAGTGCTGGATCGCAAGTTTGAGCGCGTTGGAAATCGGTTCGTGGTGTTCCGCGTTGATGCAACGGACGCCGATGGTGAGCCGATAGCTGAATACGATTACACCTGTCTGTGGGAACAGGGATCGGCGGGGACGCCTCGTTCTCCCAGTCGATCGGCTCCGACCACGGTTCAAGATGTGCCGTCGCGTACCGGTACCGTGCTCGTAAAGTCTGAAACGGCTGAGACGATAGCCGCATATGGCAAGCTGCACGTAGGACGACCAGACGACTGGTTAAGCACCCACACCAACGAAGAGTTCGCACGTACCGCGATTTTCGGGGGAGCGGTGAACGCCGGTGTCGCCACCGTTGGTTACACGGCGCAGTGGTTGGACCTCGTGGAACGGCCGGGAATTCTATGGAACGGTGGACGGTTTGAGTCACGCGCTCTCGCGCCCGTGAAAGCCGGAGACGATCTCCACATCACCGGAGAGAGACGTGAGAGTGAAAGCGATCTGGTGTACGAGATCGTCGCCGTTAACCAGTCCGGAGTAACAGCGTTTCGGTCGGTGGCAACGATCCCTGGCGCCTGATTACACGCGCTCGAATCGGCTGCCTGTTTCCGCCCAGCGGTGTGCGTGTTCTGCTGCAAGATTGGTCAGGCTAGCCGCGTAATTCGGTTCCCTGATGTCTGGGGTCGTCATGATCAAGGCGTCCTCATTGTCGTCGACGTAGTATGCCTTTCGCTCGCCGACCACGCGGAACCCGTATTTGCGGTAGAGGGAATGTGCGGCCTCGTTGGACTTTCGCACTTCGAGTGTCAGCTCGTCACAGTCGTTGCTCGTGGCTGCGTCGATAGTTCCGAGCACCAGCAACTCTCCTACACCACGTCTGCGGTCGGCGCCTGAGACACCGATAGAAGCGATATGGGCTTCACCCGCGACGAACCAGACAATGGCCCAGCCTGCGATGCGATCCTCGTTTTGATGCCCTCCGGCGTCAAATGCGGTCTTTAAAGGCGTTCCGGACGTGGCGAGAGTCTTTATTCCGTCGACTACTTTCTCGACAAGGGAGCCGGTCTGTTCCGCCGGACCTCGTGAAGCCGTTCCTGATCGGACGCTCACCACGAGTACCGCCTGTGTGGGTTTCTTAATTTCCCGCGCAAAATTAATTGGTGGCCAGAGAGTAGGAAAGACTTCACGTTCCAACTCTGTGAGTTTGTCAATGTCGTTCGCCAAGGCGGTGCGTAAACGGTACAGTCGCGATTTCGCCGTGTCCCGCAAAACCGAGAGATTCAGTTTCGCATTCGACTCCCGGGCGCCTGACGGTCCGTGGTGCTTTATTGGCATGGGCAGAGATGGTACGTGGATGATGCCTATTGATGGTGACGCAATTAGGCACGGGTTATGGCAGGGATGGACAGAATAACGCCTGCGTAAATGAGAATAAGGCCGTGCATGGGCCCCACAGACGTTGCCCTGAATAGATTTGGAGTAGACTCGCCCGGCTGGAGGCCCGAACGGGTCCGTTAATATCTGGCCGCGACGATACGAAAGGGCAGCAAATGGCAATCACAGTAGGCAGCGGTGAATACCGATACGAACTGGTCGAGGGCTGGGGACAGCTTCCGGACGGCTGGGAGTTCACGCAGGTCGGCGCAGTGGCCGTCGACGACAATGATGAGGTGTACGTCTTTTGTCGTGGTGAACACCCGATCATCGTGTTCGACAGGGACGGGAACTTTATAAGGTCCTTTGGCGAGGGACACTTCCCGAGCGCTCATGGTATCTGCTGGGGCGAAAATGACACTGTCTGGCTCGTAGACAGTGCAGATCACACCGTCAAGCAGTTCACCAAGGGTGGCGAACATGTCATCACGCTCGGCACCAAAGGAACTGAAGCCGCTGATGGTCAGCCGTTTAATAGGCCGACGGATGCTGCAGTGGCCGGTAACGGGGACCTGTATATATCAGATGGTTACGGCAACACAAAAGTTCACGTGTACTCCCAGTCCGGAGACTACAAATTCGGCTGGGGCCAGTCTGGCCACAGGACCAAACTAAATCCAGGTGGCATCGGTGTCGGAGATGGCGACTTCAACACGCCGCACAACATCTGGGTGCATGAAGATACCGTGTACGTTGCGGACCGCGAAAATGCCCGAGTCCAACTTTTTGATCTGCAGGGCAATCACAAGGAAAATTGGACCGACTTCATTCAACCGACCGACATCTACATCGACCCGCGATTCCCGGACACGGTTTACGTTGGTGAACTGCGCAACCGTATGTCGATTGCCAATGCGAAAGGCGAAGTACAGAGTCGGTGGGGGCGGTTCCCGACGGACGATCCCGGACAGTTCTATGCCGTTCATGGCATCTGGTCCGACTCAGAGCAGTCTTTGTACTGCGGTGAGGTTCTGGAAGGACAGCGTATCCAGAAGTTCCGCAAGATCTAGCCCAGCTCTCGATTCGAGAAAACGTAAAAGGCCCGGCGGAAACGCCGGGCCTTTTACTTTGTGTTTGCTATTCAGGGAGCACTGGTTGGTATCGAGTCCCGCTGGTCTGAGTAACTGATGGTCTTTTTCCCGCCGGTCACTCGAATGGCGATAGCGGCAATGATGGCGATAACGCCAACCGCAAGCCAGAGAAGCACGTACCCCGCAAACTTGCCGGTAATTGCATCGCCGATGGCTAGAAGCTTTTCAACGCCTTCATCTCGTGCCAGAACCAGCATTCCGATGGGATCATCCTGTCGTTCTTTTTCAGCGATCTGGGTTTCGATCTCTCCCAGGATTCCCTCTGTGGCAAAATCTGCGCCAACGCCGCCGATGACCTGCGTAAACGCAAGCCAGATTATCAGCGCCGAGACGGTCATCGCAGATGCCGCCCAGATCAAGCGTGATGTCCAGGATTGACCGCCAAGAATCCCGATAATGAACAGTATGAGTAGCCCGATCCCTGTTGCGATTGCTGCCCCAAGAGGACCAAGT
>CAUZKS010000273.1:0-3177 GCA_963580625.1 Dehalococcoidia bacterium
CGTGTATGCCGATCGTCAGGTTGCTGTAATTCAGAACGTCTGACATGTAGAGCACGAGGAACAGTTGGATCGAATTATGCGCCGCTCCCCTGAGCGCATGCATCAACGCCATGGCCAGCACGGCCGGATTTCCTATCAAACGTGCCGTCGCGCCGGCGTACGACCGCAGCGAAACAGACTTCCCGCCGGGAGCCGCTTTGCCCTTGAATCTACTCACGATCACGAGGACGGTCAGAATCGCCGGTATGACCAGAAGAAACGCGACGGTGCGCCACCCCAGTCCGGCCCATTCGACCCCCAGATAACTAATGCCTCCCAGCAATAACCCGATCGTCGCCGGAGCCGTGGTATTTCCAACCTGAGCCCCGGTGGAATGCGCCGCCATGGCGAATCCACGGCGCTCAGGATATCTGACGGCAAGTTCTGAAAACGCGGGTGCGTGCCACAGCGAAGTTCCGGTTCCGAGGATCATCAACGCCAGTACGGTCAGCCAGTACCAAGAGGACACGCCTATCAGGAGATAGCCAACCGCTACGAAAGACATGCTGATAGCCAGCAACATCGGGACACGATGTCGGTACATGTCCGTCAGGATGCCGGCGGGCACGTTGGCTAGCCCCATCGACGCGTCGCGCGCCGCAAACATTCCCCCGATTGCGACATCGGACAACGCCAGGGTTGCCTTTATTTCAGGCACCAGGATCAGGATTGCACCCTGTCCGAAGTGCTTTATGCCATGCCCGGCGGAGATCCCGTACATGAGACGGGAACTTTCACGCGGCGGCGCGTCTTGCGTGGCGGCGTCGGCGACAGATGCCCCTTCAATGGGGCGTTCTGAAGACTGGTGTTCTATTTCCGGCCTATCTGCTGTGGACGGCAAAGGAGATCTTTGTGTGGCCCGCGGGGGCTGGTATCAATCCCACATAGGCGTGTGAATTAACGCTGGAGTATGAGACGTTCTGTCGACGGTCGTGCCTGATGTCTCGTTGTATCAAGCCGTAGCGTCCGCTTCAGATTTGCTAGTGGACCCGGTCTTAAAGTGCGGCATTACGTCTTCTGCGAAACGTTGGAGCTGTTCGGTTATTACAGATTGCGGGGTGCCTATGACGCTTCCGGCATTCACTTCCTCAAGCCCGGGGCATCGCTCCTGGAGCGCCATCAACTTCTCCGTCACCAGTTCCGCCGGGCCGCAAAGCCATCCGCCCGCTTCCACCGCGTCTTCCAACGTCGGCAATCCGGCTCCGGGCGCCCGGATGGGGTCTCCGAGGGCATCGATCTGGGAATCGTCCAGTCCCCGCACCATATGCAGCGCTCCGAACATTTTCATGTTTTCCTCGAAGTATGGCCGGGCCTGCTCTATCGCTTCCTTCTCGGTATCGGCGATATGGAACGAGACGCCGATTATCAAATCTGTACCCGGCTCCGTCTCGCGGCCTCCGCGCGCCAATGCAGCGCGCCATCCTTCTACCGCCGGGCTCGAAGCGCCACCTGCCGCCGCGCCTCCGCCGATCAGGCCCTTGATCCCGTGCTTCACCATGAAATCCAACGCCCTCTCCGATCCGCTCACGATCGGTTGATAGCACTCAACCGGCAGCGTGAGCGGCCTTGGAACCAGCGTGATCTCTTCCAGATCGTAGCCCCGGTACTCGACATCTGGTGGGATGGTGTAGTTGGGTCCCTTGTGCGAAAACGAGGACTCGTTAAACGCCTTGAAGATGATGTCGACCTGTTCCTCGAATAGTTCGCGGTTGGCGTCCTGATCTATAAGCGGCATCCCGAACGTCTCAACTTCTCGGGTGTGATATCCGCGTCCGATGCCGAACACGACCCGGCCTTCGGTCAATACGTCCGCCGTGGCGTAGTCCTCGGCCAACCGGAGTGGATGCCACATCGGCGTGATGTTGAACCCGCATCCGATTTTTATATTTTTCGTCTTTAGCGCCAGGTGGACGGCGAGCATCAGGATATTCGGGATGCACTCGTAGCCCTCCCGCTGGAAGTGGTGCTCGGCGAGCCAGAAAGTGTCGTAGCCAGTGCGGTCCATCAACTCTGCGATGGCGGTGGCTTTATCGAAGACCGATACGAGTCGCTCGTTTGTGAGCGACCGGTCGTTCACGGGCGTCCCACTAATCCCCGTGTCTCCCAAATCGACGTGACCGGCGTACAGGGTGCCGAACTTTGTGATCAATGCTCACCTCTCGTGGTAGGGCTGTCGATGATGGTACTGGCGGGCGCAAACCCTCGGCGATGGTACATCACCGCGTGCGCCCTGCCGCCGGGCAATATTAACCGCGTACAGCCACATCTGCGACGCTTGCCCGATCACTTCAGGGACCACTCCAGGGTGGTTACCGGGTTTCCAGCGTCACGGTGACGATAGACATTGGCGGCATCACCACACGTGCGACGCCATCCTCGACAGCCACCTCGCACGACACAGGCGTCACCCTCCCGGGCGCGTCCCAGTCGTTGTGGGCCTTCGGGCTATCACCCGTCAGCAGCCATCCTTCTCCCGCACCGGACACCGAGCGACCGGTAATGATGAGCGTCGCCGTGATCGAATTTCCCGAGTCACGATTGACGGCAAACACGGTCGCCCGTCCATTGGGCCCGTCGTAGGAAGCAGAAACGTCAAGCGCCGGCACCTCTCCGCGATCTCCGGCCCGGTACATCGGTCCGGCCACTACTGGCGTCAGGGAGTCGCCCGACGCCAGCTCTGAGTAGCGGACGAACGGGTGGTAGATTGACTGTAATAAGATCCCGTTTTCCCGGGTCAGAACCGGTGCGATCACGTTCACGATCTGCGCCAGGCAGGCCATCTTCACAATGTCCGTGTTGCGTATGAACGAGTTCAGGTACTGCGCCACCACCAGCGCGTCTTCAAGGTTGTAATCCTCCTCGATCAGGTGCGGAGCCTGGGCCCAGTTCCCCTTTTGATGTTCGGTACCGCGGACCTTGTACCAGACGTTCCACTCATCAAACGACAGGTACACCTGTTTGGACGATTTCTTGACCGCTCGAACGTAGCCAAGCAACGATCGGTAATCCTGAATGATGCGATCGATCTCGACGCCCTCGGCGAGGAACCAGGGCGTATCGTCCTGATCATTTCGGGAGTATCGGTGTGCTGAGATGTAGTCGACATGGTCCCAGGTGTACTCGAGCGCGGTACGGTCC
>CAUZKS010000274.1:0-3174 GCA_963580625.1 Dehalococcoidia bacterium
CCTCTGATACGCCAATCCCGCCGACGGCGGTCAATGCGTCGGCACCCCCGATGATGACGGGAGCTATAAAAGCTGCCACTTTGTCGGCCAGCCCGGCGTCGATCACAGAACCCGTGAGGGCTGCGCCGGCTTCCATCATTACGTTGATACATCCACGTTCGCCAAGGAGGTCCAACAGGCTTCCGAAGTCAATCCCTCCCGACTCGGAAAGAGGAAGTTGAACCGCCTCCAAGCTGGGTGCGTCGATCGTTAATTTACATCCTTCTGCCTGGACCCACAGCACGTCGCCCGGCTCGGCGAGTAACGCAGCCGTGGACGACATCCGGCCGTCGCTATCGACGATCACCCGGAGCCTAGGTCGGCCGGTCACACCGTCCAGTCGCGCCGTCAAACGAGGATCGTCGGCAAGCACAGTGCCTATTCCGGTGATCAGCGCGTCAGCCTGAGCACGCATCAGGTGAGCTCGCTCCCGGGCCGCTTCCGATGTGATCCACTGGGAGTCACCGGTACGGGTCGCGATACGACCATCAAGGCTGGCGGCGAACTTCACGGTAACGAACGGTCTACCGGTCGCGATGTGGTGTAGAAACCCTTCAAGTGACTCCATCGCCCTTTCGATGAGGTCCCCTTCAAGAGGCATGATGACCTGTATTCCGGCCTCCCGCAGTTTGCGGAACCCCTCGCCATCCACGCGTGGATCAGGGTCTCCAACCGGGCAAACAACTCGATCGATCCCGGCTGCGATAAGCGCATCTACGCACGGACCTGTGACGTGGGTGTGTGAGCATGGCTCAAGCGTCGTGTAGATGGTGGCTCTACGCGCCCGCTCGCCGGCCTGTTGGATGGCGACGACCTCGGCATGCCGTTCGGGTGCCGGTTCGGTTCGCCCCTCTCCGACTACCTCTCCGTCACGGACTATTACGGCGCCCACGGACGGGCGAGGCGACACCTCGCCGAGTCCGGCACGGCCGAGTTCGATGGCCCGTTCCATGTACCGTCGTTGGTCTGAGATTCCCGATGCCACGACTAGTCTTTCTGGCCTGTTCGACGCTCGTCGAAATCGATATGCAACCGGGAAGTGGTGGGTTCTGACTGGCCCTGGTAACGACTGCCAAGTTCGCTCGAACCGTACGGCCGATCGACCTCGGTGCTCATTCGCTGGAACGATATCTGGCCGATCCGCATGCCGGAATAGAGCGTGATCGGCAAGCGTGCGACGTTCGTCAGTTCAAGGGTCAGATTGCCCTTCCATCCCGGATCTATGTACCCGGCGGTCGAGTGGATAACGAGGCCTATACGTCCGAGGGAACTCTTGCCCTCCAGTCGCGCCACGATGTCGTTCGGCAGCTCGATGTGCTCCATCGTACCGCCGAGCACGAACTCGCCCGGATGGAGGATGAATGGCTTGTCGTCAGGGATCTCTTGTCGTTCCGTCAGGCCAGACAGGTCTTCACGGACATCGATATATGGCTTGCTGGAGTTCCTGAACACGAGGATGGGTTTATCAAGGTGCAAGTCCACGCTGGCCGGTTGAATATCGCGTTCGTTGAGCGGGTCGATAACGATTTGCCGGGCTGCGAGTGCTTCCTTGATTGAACGGTCGCTAAGGACCATGTGGGTTCCTGATTCTGTTTGTGTCGGGATGTGTAGTGACATGCCACCCGGGCCGGAATTCTACTGGACCGGGCGTAAACGCGATGCCGCAGGTAATCGTAATCGAGCGACGGGCGGAGATGGTTGTGAAGTCACTGAGTGTTCATGCAGCCAGGTCATAGGAGTTGATCGGTATCGACCCGAGGCCGGATACCCACCCGCCACTACGGTCTCCGCGCACTGAAAAAGTGCTTCTACATCACCCCAACCCTCTCTCAGCGGGACAGGGTTGGGGTGATTCCAGACAGACTATTAGCCTTGGAGAGCACTCATATCTTGTCATTCTTAGCCCGAGACAAAGAATGACAGTTTGCTGGATAAGTGGTAGCAAGCGCGGGTCCTTTGATCTCTTGAAAACGTGTCCACAAAAAAAGTAGGCGCCCGTCGCTGACGGGCGCCTACAGGGCAGGAGGGGTAGCGACGCTTCCGTGCCGCTTACTGGGTTGTACGGACTATCGAGCCGCAGGGATCACAATTGCGAAAACTGCCGACAAGCTAGCCGTTACGTCCACATCGCCGGAACTGACCTGAGTCGGAGCAAAAGAACGAGCCTGATCACCGCCAAAGGCTGCGTCGGCGACGGCGAAAGTCGGCGCTGGGGAGGTACCGCCGGTCTCCTGAAGGTACACGACCGGCCCGAGCTCAACCCCGAGGATCCGTGCGTAAAGCTCGGCCTTGTCGTGAGCGTCACGTGCCGCGAGGTCGCGGGCGGTGTCGCCGTATAGGGCAGGGTTGTCCAGACCGAAGCTAATCCCGTTAATCCGGACTTCGTCGCCCGCAGCTTCGGAAACCTGATCGATCACGTTTCCGACCTCGTCCAGGTCACGAATGGTGACCTCTACGGAGTTGGACACGACGTATCCGATGATGACGGATTCGCCGTACTTACCCAGTGCCGAGTCGCGTTCCACGTAAGTTGACTGCGGCTGGATACTGAAGTTCCGGGTGATGATGTCATCCTCGACAACGCCAGCGCCCGTAAGAGCGCTACGCGCGGAATCCATCGCCTCTGCGGCAACTTGCCGGGCATCGCTGACAGTGGTCGCTCGAGCTTCCACCCTGAGGCTCAGCGTCGCAATGTTCGGGTCTACTGCAACGGTGCCACGTCCCGAGGTGGAGATCCCGACCTGCTGGAACCCGCCGCTTACCTGACTGGCCATAACGAGTGCGAAATCATTGAACTCAATGGGAATCGCTTGTGTGGACGGGGCGTAAATGGTCCCGGCGGGCACATTGGTGATCTGGCCGATCGGGGCTACAGTCGCCAATCCGTCCACTTCCGAGTCCGAGCTGCAAGCTACGGTTGCGATCAGCAGCAGCGCAACTGCGCCGCCGATGGAGACGGGTTTCCTCGTCCGAATCTTCTCCAGCATTTTTCTCTCTCCTGACAGCCGTGTTCGGCGTCTTTATACGAGCAAATAAATTCGGGTCCTTTGTCTTTATGTCGATCCTTCACAACTACAGACACTCACAGGCCTGCAAATGCTCCCGCCATTTAGGGCCAGTTTTGAAGTCCGTTTG
>CAUZKS010000275.1:0-3156 GCA_963580625.1 Dehalococcoidia bacterium
AGAACCGTCGGTGCCCCATGACCGGCGTACAGAAGCGACGCCTACGCGGCTGGGTGTAGACGGATCGATGGTTTTTGGGATTCTGGTATTAACAGGAGGCCGCGAGTTCTGAGCGGAGCGGCGTGACACTTGTACACCCCGCGGGCGCTGGCCACTCGGGCTGCGATCACTATTACGTCGACGGGGCGACATTTCGCCGATTACCGACTAGTCGATCTGGAGGACGATGCGCTGGTCTGACTTTACGCCAGAGACCCGCAACAGGGAGCGAATGGCCTGTGCCACTCGGCCGTCGCGGCCGATGACCTTGCCCTTGTCCTCGTCGTCGACGATGAGCGTGATGAAAACGCGGTTGCCTCGGACCTCTTCCGTTACCTCGACGGCGTCGGGATTACGGACAAGGGCGCGGGCGATGTACTCAACCATCTCTTTCATGAGATCAGGCGGTCTCTTTCACTTTATCCATGATGCCAAGCTTCTTCAGCATGGCCCCGACGGATTCGCTGGGCTGTGCGCCCTGGCGCAGCCATTTGAGGGCCAGCTGTTCGTCGATCTTGACCTCGGACGGATCGGTCATAGGGTCGAACGTGCCGATCTGCTCGATGAATGCTCCATTGCGGGCGGTGCGCTGGTCAGCGACTACTACACGGTAAAACGGGTGGCCCTTTGCGCCGATGCGGCGCAGCCGGATGCGAACCATAGAAGGAAAATATCTCCAGTTACGTTTGCCAGTGACATTCGAAGGACGCCCGGACGCGGCAAAAACACCGTCGTTCAGGTTGTTAACCAATCAAGTGTAGGTACGGTGGGTAAGGGGTGTCAACGAGAAGGCGCTGTTGAGCGAGGGTGTTCACCCGGCGGGGTGATCAATTCCCACGGCAGGTGAGACACATCGTTCCCATTTGTTACCGACACCGACACCGGCCCGATGTCCAGTGTCGACACACCGCAGGTCGCAAGTAAATAGCGCATCTCGTCATCAAACGGACCGCCTGTGAGGTGGTCAAGAATCACGTTGATCGTACCGCCGTGTGGGATAAAGGCGATGCTCTGATGTGTCTCTGCTTCGTCGGCCACCGCTGTTTCACGAACATCCTGAAACTAAGAGACGGATCCCTGCCTTTTTACGTTGGACGGCCGGACACAAATGATCTGAGAGGAGCAGAAAACGCAGCAACCACCCCCAGGTGGGGTGCAGGTTCGCAGGCATACGCAACCAGTCAGTCGTCCGCCAACGTGATCTCGGCGTGAACGACCCTGTACTCGGGACAGGTCAGGTTAGTTTCGGGAATTACTTCAAGCACTAAAAAGGCTTTCCCCTGATCGTGATGGACACCGTTCGACATCGAGATCATGCCACATCTCGGGTTTTGCTCTTTGGATCAGTGAGTTAGCCTCTGCTGAACGGCACAACCCGTGATCTCCCAACGGAGACGGGGCTTGTCAGAGAACGTCAGACAGTAAGCCCGGAGTGCTCCGGCAGCCCAAGCATCAGGTTCATATTCTGGATCGCCGCGCCGGACGCGCCCTTGCCCAGATTGTCTATTTGGATAATCAGCAAGACATGTCCCAAGACGTTCGGGACCACCGAGATGTCCAGCCCATCGTTGTCGTTCCGGGCCTGGGGATCGAACGCCGGGTCTGAGTAGGCGAGAGCGTCATCTATAGACACAACGTTTACCAGTGGCTCATCGGCGTAGCGTTCGTTCAGAATCTTCCATATCGTCTCGGACGACGCGTCCTTCTGAATTACCGACTTGTGAAGGGGAATTTCAACTCGCATCCCCTTCAGGAAAGGGCCGACAGCTGGCATGAACTGGGGCTCGTATGTAAGTCCCGAGTACTTCTTCATCTCCGGAACATGCTTGTGTTCTGTGTGGAGCGCGTACGGCGATTCAAAAGGAAGACCAGTTAGATCAGGCTGTCCGCCTTCCCATCTTGCGATTAGATTCTTGCCGCCGCCGGAGTATCCGGACAGGGCATGGATCGTGATTGGAGCGTCCTTTGACAGGATGCCCGCCTCGGTCAACGGCCGGACACAAAGAATCACCCCGGTCGGGTAACAGCCTGGATTCGACACCGTGTCTGATTCACGTACCGCGTCACGCTGTCCGGTAGCCATCTCCGGTAGCCCGTAAACCCAGCCATCAGCGACACGGTGTGCCGTTGAAGGATCGACGATCTTCGTATCGCTATCGGCAGCCCATCCAGCGGCTTCTACCGCCGCATCGTCTGGCAAGCAGAGGATCGCGAGGTCGGAATTCACGAGCGCCTCGCGTCGTTCATCAACATTTCGGCGGAGGTCTTTGTCCACGACGACCACATCGATGTCGTCGCGCGGCTCAAGTCGTTCACGGATCCTGAGACCCGTGGTGCCGTACGAACCGTCTATAAATACCTTTGAGATTGCCATCGTGCCCTGTCGCCCGCGTGCGGAACCTAACATTCATTTCGAGGGCTAATTGTGCCATGTGAGGGGCCGTGTAGTGAAGCTGAGTATTGTGGTGGGGCCGCCGATTTTCCCTCGGCCAGCCTTATACTCGAAGCAATCGTGACACGTGAACTGAGAACCCTTCGACCATGAAGATTGCCATCAAACTGTTCGCCGGACTCCGTGATAGAGCGGGGACCGGCGATCTGTCCGTCGAGCTGCCAGCTGGCGCGACAGTGAAGGACGCCATCGACACCGCGCAGCACAACGCCCCGAAGGAATGGACAGCACCGACCAGCCTCATGGCCGCGGTCAATAATGAATACGTGGAATTCAACGTCGCACTCTCCGACGGCGACGAACTCGCCCTGATACCGCCCGTGAGCGGAGGGTAGGTGAGATTGCCCCCTCCCCCAGCGGGAGAGGGCTGGGCTGCGCGAGAAGACTTATCGGGCCAGCACGTCGGAATTCTCGATACACACCGATTTCCAGGAAGCTACGCCGCAAGTAGACCGACGCGGAAATGTTGCTTTGGTCTCGACTCGGTAATGGGCGGTTAGTGGGCACAAACTTTCGCCGCCAGTTTCCCGTTCCACCTTACGCGGTCGATTTCTGCAATGAAAAAGATCATCTGATAATCGAAATGGACGGTTCCCAACACATGAATACCGTAAACGCAGACAACGAACGGAAGGCGTTTTTGAACGTCGCGGTTATCGCGTGTT
>CAUZKS010000276.1:0-3149 GCA_963580625.1 Dehalococcoidia bacterium
CGCTGTTCTTTCCAGGGATCGCCGTACATGTGATAGCCGTTCGCCTCCCAGAAACCGGGGGCGTCCTCGTCCATAAATCGGATGCTCTCCACCCACTTGGCGGATTTCCAGAAATACAGATGCGGCACGATCATGCGGACCGGTCCGCCGTGCTCCGGGGTGATCGGCGAGCCGTCGAACTCGTGGACGAGGTATGCCTTCCCGCCACGCACATCAGCGACCGGCAGATTGGTCGTGTACCCGCCGAACGACCGGAACATCAAATAGTCCTCGGCGATATCCTCTCCCAGCCCCGCCTGCTCGAAAAAGACGTCTAAATCGACACCCTTCCAGTCGCTGTCCAGCATCGACCACTTTGTGACGCAGTGAATGTCGGTGTGAATATCGGTCTGCGGCATAGCCATCAGATCGTCCCAGGTCCAGGACTTGAAGCCGCCTTCGCCGAGATCGATCGTGAACTTCCACTCTGCTTGTGACACACGTTCCGTTGGCCCGTATGTGAGTACCGGGAATCCGGTCTCGTAATACTGGCCCTGGGGTATATCTCGCGGCGGTTGGGGACGGCGGAATCCAGAGAATCCTCGACTGAGCACGGCGACGTTTCCTCCCAACTATTCTGGCCAACTCCCGGATATGGATCGGGGAGATCCCGTACTCCTGTTCACGGCAAAGCGGTATGCCGAAGAGAGCCACGGAGGTCCGATTGTATCCCGACCTGCGGATTGGCGAGCCTCTCGATCCAGTCCCGTCTGGGAAATCGACGCGCCTATACTCCGGCGCACGTTCAATAGGTCGCATCAAAACAGGTTAATCACACGAGGAGAATTCCGAATGAGACTTGAGGGCAAATCGGCCATCGTTACCGGCGCTGGAAACGGAATCGGGCGGGCGATCGCCATGCTTTTCGCCCAAGAGGGCGCACGTGTCCTAGTGGCCGACATCGAAGATGACGCCGGGAGCGCCGTGGCGGATGAGATCAATCAGATGGGCGGTGAAGCTGTTTTCAAGCACACCGATATCTCAAACGAGGCGTCAGCCGAATCTGCGGTTCAGGCTGCTCTGGACGCCTTTAGCACCGTGGACATCCTGGTAAACAACGCCGCCGTTTTCGTATTTGGCAAGGTCGAAGATGTGACGCGTGACGCCTGGGAACGCGTTTTTGGTGTCAACGTGATCGGCCCGGCCAATTGCGTGAAAGCGGTACTACCGGTGATGCGCGCCAATGGCGGGGGTGCGATTGTAAACCTGGCGTCTGTCAGCTCATTTATCGCCCAGCCGGAGTTCATCCCGTACAACTCGTCAAAGGGCGCTGTCCTGCAGCTGACACGCTGTCTCGCTATGGACCTTGCGCCGGACAATATCCGGGTCAATGCCGTGTGCCCGGGAACGATATATACGCGGGCCACATCGATACATATTGATTCGCTTGGCCTCGATCACGAAGATGCGCTGGTCGCGTTTGGACAGGACGCACCGATGAAGCGCGTAGGACAGCCGCGAGAAGTTGCCAACGGAGTGCTATTTCTGGCCTCCGATGACGCATCGTTTATCACAGGTGAACATCTCGTGATCGACGGCGGAGCAACGATTGGCTAACCGTATGGGGCCAAGGATGGTGCTACATGCGCTTGCTCCGACCACCTGTCATCGATAGCTGATCGTGTGAGTGATCGCTTGCCCCCACACGGCGTCCGAGGTCTCCCGTGCTCGGGTCAAGGTCTTTACGCTCACCTGAATGGACGGTAGGTCAGCAAGACCACGTTCCAACGAGCTTCTAATCTGGTGATGTGGTAAGACCACCGCCCGTCGGGGCGTGCGCCTCCATCCAGCGCGTAGTGCCCTCATCATGCTCGATCGGGGCGAACCGGCCGAAATCGCCGCCTGGTTGCATGCCTACGACGACGTGAATTCACTCTGGGATCTCGGAAGCGGGACAAGCGATCCGTATGTTGATGCTGCCGCAAGCCTGATCGGCGTTAGCGACGATTTACGATCCAGTTCAACCCGGAAAAGGGCGACACTCTCAACATCCAGTGCACTCTGCCGGTTGTTCTGCCGCCCCAGATGGATTTGAGGTGACGATGGTCTGTAATCAATTCACGACATAGATACGACCACACTGGTTTTCGCCAGACGGTCTGGTCCATACAATGCGGCTTCAGAGTAGACAATTCATATCAAATCGACATACCTATCCGGAGAACTTGATTTGGCAAGCCTGACTTCTGAACAGATAGCCCTGCTGAAAGAGCCGCAGATCGCTCAGCTTGTGACGCTCATGGCAGACGGATCGCCACAGATATCGCCGGTCTGGGTGGACACGGACGGCACAGACGTCCTGGTCAATTCGGCGCTCGACCGGGTCAAGACTAACAACATCGAACGAGACGCCCGGGTCGCGGTAGGGGTGTACGATCCCGAGAATTCCTACTCCCGTGTCGTGAACATCCGGGGCCGCGTTACAGTGATGACCGAAGAAGGGGCAGATGCACATATCGACATGCTCGCTAAGAAATACACCGGTGCGGACTCATACGGCGGGCGCAACCCCGCAGAAACACGTGTCATCATCCGTATCGCTCCCGAAAACGTTACCGGCCACTAGCACCTGTTTACTTGATCCACCCCAACCCAGAGTTAGAAGTCCGAGGTTAAATTGCACTCCGTAAAAAGCGGCATCTTCATCATGCCGTTCCATCACCCATCAAAAGATCTGGCTCAATGTCACGACGAGGACATGGAACTCGCCATCAGATCAGATGAACTGGGTGTACATGAGTTCTGGGTGGGCGAGCACCACACGCTGTCCTGGGAGCCCATCGTCAGCCCGGAGATGTTCATTGCCGCCGTTTTCCGGCAGACGAAGCAGATGCGCATGGGACCTGCGCCGGTGCTTGTGAACATGCATCATCCGGCTCAGGTCGCCAACCGTCTTGCATTCCTGGATCACTTCTCCCACGGTCGGTTGGAACTTGCATTCGGGTTTGGAGGTGCGCCTTCTGATTTTGAGATGTATGGCCAAGACCCCAAGCAGATGCACTCCAGGATGGCTGAGGCGATCGACATGATCCTCAAGGTCTGGTCGTCCGATCCGCCATATGAGTTCAAGGGTGAGCACTGGACGGTGAAGTTGAAGTCGGTGAACGAGG
>CAUZKS010000277.1:0-3148 GCA_963580625.1 Dehalococcoidia bacterium
GGTTCTTTACGAGGACCTCGAGTCCGAGATAGATTTCGCTATCAAGTCGGGAGTGCATGGGATAGCTCTTGGCGTGGCTAGCGAATTGAACAAGTTGAGCGATGTCGAACGTGATCAGGTGATAAGCGCGGTGGTTCGACATGTAAACGGTCGTAAACCAATCGTGATCGGCACCAGCAGTCAATCAACTTCGGTCACAATTTCACGGAGTCGGCGCGCGGTGGAACTGGGAGCCAACATGGCGATGATTTCGCCGGACGGTTTTGGCGGATTCCCTGCTGAGGACGTGCGCCGCCACTACCTCAGTGTGGCCGATTCGGTGGACATACCTATCATGTTGCAAGATCGAACGGGTGCGTCGATTACTCCTGCATTAATGGCGCAACTGGCTGATGATCACGAGGCGTTCAGTCATGCGAAGGTCGAGACATTACCGACCCCTCCGCGTTTTGCCGATACGAAACGACTGGCCGGTGATTCCCTAGTCTTACTAGGTGGGGTGAATGGTGCGTTCTTGATCGAAGAAATGAATCGCGGCTCTGAGGGCGCGATGGCTAGTATTGCCATTGTCGACGTCCTGTGTGAGGTATGGGAGCAGTACGGCTCTGGCGATACTTCGGGCGCGGCGGAACGCTGGGAACGACATACACACCTGGTCGAGATGTATCGCTACGGGCAAGGGATGAACTACTGGATGGCAAAAGAGATCCTACGGTTGCGGGGGGTGTTTACTTCCGCTTATCCGAGGTTGCCGGCGCGCAAGCCGGACGAGACGGCGTTCCGTGAGGTGCGCGAGATGTGTGAGCGGTTGGAGTTGATTTAGGGGCCGGACTGTGGTGGACCGATGAGGACGGCCCCTTGGACCTTCTTCACCCCCCTCTCTAGGTGGGAGCGGGGGCGTGGTCGCAAACTTAATCGGATGTGGAGGAGTGCGAGTTAAGAGATCCTTCGCCATGGCCCCTCGTTGGTTCCCCCGCCGATTCCGTTCCTGACGGTGTGCCCTCGATCGAGATGTTTGGCATCCACTCCAGCCATTTCGGGAAGTACCAAGCGCGCTCGCCCAACAACCGCATCACACTAGGCACAAGCATCGACCGCACGATGGTCGCGTCCAGGAGGACGGCTGCTCCGAGTCCGAAACCCATCGCCTGGAAGAAGGCGATCTGACCGAGGGCGAATCCACCGAATACCGCCACCATGATGAGCGCGGCGCCGGTGATGATGCTCGCAGTTGTACGCAAACCAAAAGCCACAGATTCTGGGGCATTTCCGGTCTCGTCGAATCGTTCCTTGATGCGGCTGAGCATGAACACGTGATAGTCCATAGACAGGCCGAACAGGATGCTGAACATGAACAGCGGCAGCCAGAACTCGATCTGTTCGACCTGCTCAAACCCGAAGAACTCGATCATGAAACCCTTCTGGAATACCAGCACGACAAGTCCGTATGCAGCGCCAACGGAAAGCAGGTTCATGATGATCGAAGCGATCGAGATCGTGATGGAACGAAAGGCGAACAGCAGGAGTATGAAGCTGAGCGCGAGTACGATACCGATCACGATGGGCATGTAGTCGTCGGTCATCTTGACGGAGTCCACGACCTGCGCCGAAACGCCGCCCACATATGCGTCGTAGGTCGAAATCGGAACGTCCTTGAAGGCGGTCGGTATCAGATCACCACGGATGTGTCTGATTGTGACTAGCGCTTGTTGGTTGTTCGGGTCTCCAGGGATGTTTGATTTGAGGGTAGCCAGATTGACGGTCGGCTCGATCCGGATCTCGGGGTTATTCAACCCAGGTTCCGCGATCATGGCCGCTTCCAGATTTTCGATGGCTATCTGGAACGATTCCGAGCCAACATCACCGTCGATCACGATCAGGGCTGGGGCGTCGCTGCCGAATCCGAACTTGTCGTCCAGCGTCTGGAACGCCTTCTTGGCGGGCTCATCGTCCGGGAGTACGGCAATGCCGCTTGTGCCTTTTTCGAGTTCCAGGAAGAAGTACGCAAGGATCAACAGGAATGCCGTCGCCGCCAGCATGCTAATCAATGGCTTTTTTATTACGGCGATTGTGATGGTGTTCCAGAATCCCGTTTGAGAATCATTTGAAGAGATTTCTGGACCGTCTCCAAATCCCGGTATGCGGAGCCCGGCGAAACGTCGTACCAGGGTGGAAATGATCAGCAGCAGGAACACGATGGCGGAGACGAGCATCACGTTGGGTCCGATGCCCCACATCAAGCCCACGATTCCGACACCTATGCCGAACATTACCAGCGTCGGGATGATGGGCGCTTTTACAGCGTTGACGCGGTCTCCCATGATGCCGATCATCGCAGGCAGAAGCGTCAGGCTCGTGAATACTGCGACGAATACAACGAGGATGGACCCGACGCCAAACGCCTGGAACACCCGCTCAGGGATCAACAGCATGCCGAGCAACGCAAAGACAACGGTAATTCCGCTGAAAACGACAGCGCGTCCCGCCGTGGCCCAAGCCTTGGCTACGGCGTCTGTCTCGGACAATCCGTTTGCGCGTTCCTCCCGGTAGCGGGAAAGAATGAAGAGCGAGTAGTCGATTCCGACCGCCAAGCCGATCATCGTCATGATGTTCGGCACAAACTCGTTCAATTCAACAAACTGACCAATAACCCCGGTCAGGCCGATGGCTATGAATATCGCCGCAATTGCTAGGAGGATTGGGATCACTGCGGCCACCACCGCGCCGAAAACGAGAGCTAGGATTATTAGTGCGACGCCAATGCCGATCGACTCACCGGTTGTCAGATCCTCTTCGGCCAGGGTCTCAAATGTGTGGTTGAGGCTCGCGTCTCCAAAGACCTGTACAAGAAATCCGTCCCGATTAAGGTCTGCGGCTGCGTCGATCAGGAACTCGATGTCGTCTTCATGACTCTCGAACACTTGGACAATGATGAGGAGAGTTGTCCCGTCCTCAGAAACCTGAGTCTCGTACTCGGCGAGGTTGCCAACAACGAGTCCGTCGGCGGCCACTGCTATCTCCGTTGCGGCGTCGACAAGAAAGGTCGTAAATTCTGGGTCACCGGGTACGGCGGAGTCCGAGGAGATCAAAATGAACTCGGTCAACGTTGATCGGCCACCTGCGTCCGGACCGGAACGACCGCTATCTC
>CAUZKS010000278.1:0-3140 GCA_963580625.1 Dehalococcoidia bacterium
GATGCGTCAGCAACGCGAAGGCCGTCCATACCGTGAACCCGGCCGTACTGATCAACGACCGCCATCGGATCACCTTCAGGCCCCATCTTGCAGGTGCCCGATATATGGTGTCCCGTCTGCGCCCGCCTCTTCATCCACGCGTCCAGCTTTTCGTCCGACTTCATATCCAGAGGCGTTGGCTCGATCAGCTCGCCAAGAATCCCCTTGAATGATGGGCTTTCGGCCATCCTCATCGCAAGTTTGACCGCCTCACGAAGTCGCACCACGTCTCGCTCGTCCGAAAGGAGGTTGTAGTTGAGCAGTGGTTGAACATTCGGATCGGACGACCCGAGCCGTAACTCCCCGGCCCCGTACGCGAGGTTCACCCGGCAACGCCAGCGTAATCCAAGCTCACCTGTAGGTTTTTCGGACCGTCCGTCCGAGATCCCGATATCAAACGGCGTCGCGAACAGGATCATGTCGTTCACGAGATCTGATTCCTGCGCGGTCCAACGCAGACACACCTGATCCGGAATTCCAAACGCGTCTGACGGGTAGTTATCGGCCAGGCGGTGTTCTACCCATGCGGTGGGGTGATCGCGAAGGTTCTGCCCTACTCCCGGGAGATCCTTAACAACAGGGATGCCAAATTCCTCCAGTTGGTCCGCAGATCCGATCCCAGAAAGCAGCAGAACGTGGGGAGATCCAACAGGTCCACCGGACAGGATCACCTCGTCTGCCTCGATCGTGAACAGTTCGCCGCCGGACTCGACCTCTAGCCCGACGGCTCGGGCGCGGCCATTGCTGCGGTCAAACAGTACTTTGCGCACAATACATCCGCCCCGAATCGTCAAATTGAGCCTGGGGCGTGCCTCCGCAAGATAGGTCATGGCGGTGGACATTCGCACGCCGCCGTGATTGTTCAAGGGAACCGGACCGACCCCGGTCGTGTCCGGGTTGTTGTGGTCCGGGCAATCCGGAAACCCGGCCTCTCGAGCTGACATGTAGAACGCCTCGGCCGCAGGCAACCATTCGTTCCGAGGAAACCGACGGCTGTAAATCGGACCTGCATCGCCGTGGAAATCGTCATGGAAATCCTGATCTGTCTCCAGCCTCCGGAATGCGGGAAGCACGGAACGAAACGACCAAAGATCGTTCCCCTGCGCAGCCCAAGCGTCGTAATCCTCCTGTGCACCGCGGAGAAAAATCTGACCATTGATAGCACTTGACCCGCCAACCACACGACCACGCGGTACATACATCGGTGGAGCTGTAGGTGTTGCCACCGCCGTGTAGTTCCAGTTGTGACGCTCACGTATGACCACATCGCCCGCATGTGCCATGCCGTTGCGTATTGGTTCCGGCGTTCTATCCAGGGACGAGTAGTCCGGTCCGGCTTCTAACAAAAGGACGCTGTGATCTCGGTCTTCGGAGAGCCTGGAGGCTAGAATCCCGCCGGCAGAACCCGCTCCGACGATGACCGTGTTGTAATGCATGGCGGCACTGTATGCGACGACATATCCGGATTCCAGTTGTGAAAAGCTGACGTTTCTCACATTCCGCATCTAGGGCTTCGTCTTACGCTTCTGTCTACCCACCCTTCTGTGAGGGGTCTACTATTACCCTCGCGTCTGACAATTTCGGCAATTCTGGCCCGTAACGAACGACGGTTCTGAGCCATTGGAGTCACGATCATAGACTGGGCGGTCGCAGCACTTTTAAGCGCCGTTTTCTTGGCCGTCGTGACCATCACCGACAAGGTGATAATGACGGAAATGGGTCTACGGGTACGCGGGTTTCTCCTGTTCATCGGATTTCAGACCCTGGCGACCGTCATAATCGTCGCCATAGTAAATCCGTTTCCATCGGCGGCTCTGGATGTGTATGTTCGTGGAATTGGCGTTGGCTTGATGTGGGGCGTCAGTGCGCCGCTCATGCTCTGGACCCTGAGCCGGGAAGAAGTGTCCCGAGTCACGCCCATCTCTCAGTCCCACCCGTTGCTAGTCGTGATCTTCGCCGTCGTACTGCTTGGCGAGAGCCTGTCTCTGGCGGAATCTATCGCCGCCGCCCTTGCGATCGGGGGGGCGATACTCGCTGCGCTGCGGCTATCTGACGCTGGCCAGGTACGCCTAAGCGGATCACTCGCTTATCTTGGCGTTGCGGTGGTGATAATCGCTCTAGCTCAGATACTGCTTAAAACGGTGACGGACGACCTCTCCTTCTGGCACGCCCTCGCTCTACGTAGTGCGGGTATGTCTTTCATGCTGTTAGCAATAAACCTGAGAAAAAATATACTCGCCGATCTGGGTCGGTTCATGTGGTCTCGGCGTCATTCCACGGTGCTCGCCATCGATGCGGGTGCGGCGACCACGTCGATGGCCTTAATCACGTTCGCTATCGCCACCGGGCCCGTATCTCTTGCAAACGCCTTCGCAAGTACAACGCCGTTATTCGTATTTCTGGCCTCTATGCTGCTGGTGTGGAAAACACGCCTTCTGCGAGAAGAGATCGTTGATCGACTGGCGGTGACCCAGAAACTGATTGCTGCCGGGATGGTGGTTGGCGGGCTTGTCCTGATAGCCCTCGCCTGAAATCATCCTCATAAGGCCAGCCAATCGTGGCGTCAAACTCAACTTCACCTTCGGAAAAGTATCGTAATCAGCTTGACGCCACGATTGGCTGGCCTTATGATCTTCATCTGTCGAGGTGTGTCTGTTACGGATTGCCCACCCGTACATCCAAATTTGTAGTTCCAAACTGAAAGCGTCCGCGCGCGTCCGCGCCGGGCGTTTGTGTGCTTACGCGCGTAAGGGCACTGGAAGCTTTACGGATACTCATACGGGCAAACAGATAACACTTCGGCCTTTAAGCGCAGGGAGCACAACCACGAAACGGTCGTGGTTTCGAGAGCATCAGGAGAGTACATATGGTCGTTGCTGACCTTCGTCCCAGTAATACTTTTTACAGGAACGTTAAGAGCTTCAACCACATCCAAAACATCATGGACGTGCCGAACCTGATTCAGGTTCAGTTACGATCATTCGATTACTTTGCAACGGATGGCCTTCGGGAGCTGTTCGAAGAGATTTCCCCGATCGAGGACTTCAGCGGAGGCCGTTTCGCCCTCGCATTCCTCGGACACGAGATACGGGAGCCAAAAT
>CAUZKS010000279.1:0-3116 GCA_963580625.1 Dehalococcoidia bacterium
TGGGAGCGATGCAGATTTTAAGGACCCTGACCTCATCGTATTTGAGGGCGACGGGAACTTTAAGTGGATCTGGTTTGGACAGACGAGCCAGGACGCTGTGCCGCTGGCCACGATTTCGGAAGCACATGAAGGTGAGTCCGATGGTGGTGATCACGCGGATGAGGGCAGTGGTGAGGCGACATTTGTTTTGGATACTTCACGAGTCCCCGGTGGTCTGGATAAAGATTTCAATGAATCTTTGTTCGAAACGATCGGCGCTGAAACCGCCGACACCGAACACCCCGAACTGCGGGAATTACATGATCCTGAGAATGTCGGGATCCTCGTCCCGTATCTCCGTGGTGCGAATACGGACGTGAACAACACCCTGGCTATTGCGCTGGTGGCGATGATCACTGTCCAGATCTGGGGATTTCGATCCCTGGGATTCCGCGGATATGGCGGCAAGTTCATCAACCTCAAGCAAGGTCCGATCTATTTCTTTGTCGGAATACTAGAAATCATCGGTGAACTGGCCCGTACGATCAGCTTCACCTTCCGTCTTTTCGGAAACATGTTCGCCGGCGAAGTTCTGCTTGTTGCTATGGCGTTCTTGTTCCCGCTGATCGGGATTATCCCGTTCATCGGCCTGGAGCTGTTCGTCGGCGTTATCCAGGGCTTCATCTTCGCCATGCTCACCCTTGTGTTTGGAGTGATGGCATCGCTTGGACATGCCGAGGAGGAGCACTAGCGTCGACGCGCTTTATTTGACTCTGTCGGTGCATCAGCCAACATGTTGGAGAGTTCCAGCCTGTGATGCCCGTGACCGAACGTTTAATCGTAGAACTCTGCAGGAGAGGTAACGAAATGGAAACCGATCTGACCACACTTGCCGCCGGACTGGCCATCGGACTCGGCGCCATTGGCCCGGGCATGGGCATTGGGATCCTGGCCGGTAAGGCGATGGAAGCCCTTGGCCGCAATCCGGAGGCCAGCGGTGTCATCCAGCAAAACATGATCCTTGCGATCGCGTTCGCTGAAGCAATCGCTATTTACGCGTTGGTGGTGGCGATCATCATCATCTTCGTTGCGTAGCCATAAACGCCTGCACTGCGGACGGTCTCACGTATCGTGATTCTGGCCGTTGTGGGTGTGGGGCGGTCGTTTGATGCGGCCGTCCCGTTGTAAGGAAGATCGATGGATGCTATAGGCATAAATCTGCCGGGACTGGTTACACAGCTCGTCAGTTTTCTGATCCTGTTCTTTATCCTCTCGAAGCTTCTGTACGGTCCGATATCAAAGGCGCTCGATGAGCGCTCAACTCGGATCAAAGAGAGTCTCGAGGCGGCCGAAAGGGCACAGCAAGATGCTGCGTCCTCTGCTGAACGTGTAGAGCAGGAGATCGCGGAGGCCCGGGTACAGGGCCAGGCGCTGATCGCGGAAGCGCGGGAAGCGGCTGGAAGATTGCGGACGGCGGAAGAGGAACGCGTCCGCGCTGACCTCGAATCCCTGCGCGAACGGGCGACGGAAGAGGTCCGGCGTGAGCGGGACGGTGCAATTGAAGAGATCCGGGCCGAGTTTGCGAACCTGGCGGTTGATGCCGCTGAGCGCGTGATCGGTCGATCGCTTGATGCGCAGGCGCACCGAGAGATTATCGAGGGCGTTCTTCAAGACGGCCTCGCCAGAGACGGTGGGGACTCTTAAATGTTGACCGACGTTATCGGACGATCAAGGAAGGGGGTCTAGGGATGGCGCCAAAAGCACGACGTTACGCACAGGCCGCCTTTGATATAGCGTTCGAGAACGACACATTTGACGAGTGGGCGACGGACCTTGACGCATTGGCGATGGCGCTGGGTGATGAGGATTTCGCTGCGCTACTTGACGCTCCCCAGGTTCCGATGTCCGTCAAGATGGATGGCATAGATAAGGTCCTCGGGGAACTTGGCGACAAGGCCCAGAACCTGGCGAAGCTACTGGTGATGCACAGTGCGTCGGGGATCGCGCCTGCGATTCGGGACGACTACAGGGCGATGCTGGACGCTGAACGGGGAGTCGCACGGGCCGATATTGCAACGGCTGTCCCGATTGACGACGCAGTTCGCTCGGAGATCGTTACCCGCCTTAGCGCATTGGTCGGGCATGAGGTCCAGGCGACCTTCAGGGAAGACCCTGAGATCCTGGGCGGGATGGTGGCACGGGTCGGAGACCGGCTGGTCGACGGCAGCGTGCGGTCAAAACTTCAGTCGCTCCGACAGACACTCGGACGGCCGGTTGTCGTGACCCGCGGAGAAGACTAAACCGGGAGTCACCGGTACTAAAGGAAATAACGTCGCCCGGCTGGCAGCATGATTGCCGGTTCAGGGCAGCTGCTTACCGCCTCTCTATATAGAGGGTCCGGTGAGTGTCACGAACACAGGGCTTCTTAGAGGCTCACGGAGGAGATCGCATGGCGGTCAGAGGACAGGATATAGCCTCGGTCATCAAGCGCCAGATCGAGGAATTCGGCGGCGAATTGACCATGGTCGACGTTGGCACAGTCGTTAAGGCGGCTGACGGCGTGGCGACTATCCACGGCCTGTCCGATGTCAGTTACACGGAGCTGTTGCAGTTCCCGGGTGACGCGATCGGCATGGCGCTGAACCTTGAAGAAGACAGCGTCGGAGCCGTGATTCTCGGCGAGTACACGCACATTAAAGAAGGCGACGAGGTCCGAAGCACGGGTCGCATCGCTGAGGTCCCGGTTGGCGAAGGCCTGATGGGCCGCATCGTTGACTCGCTGGGCAGGCCGCTGGACGGCAAGGGTCCGATCGATTCTGCCGCCACGATGCCGATCGAGCGACTGGCTCCGAACGTTGTTGTGCGTAAATCTGTGGACACCCCGCTCCAATTCGGAATCAAGGGCATCGACGGCCTGATTCCGGTCGGTCGTGGACAGCGTGAGCTGATCATTGGGGACCGGAATACCGGCAAGACGTCCGTATGTGTTGACGCCATCATCAACCAGAAAGACACCGGCGTTATCTGCATATACGTCGGCATCGGCCAGAAGGTCGGTAAGGTTGCGCAGGTCGCACAGACTCTGCGTGACCATGGCGCGATTGACCACACGATCGTGGTCGCCGCCAACGCTTCCG
>CAUZKS010000280.1:0-3074 GCA_963580625.1 Dehalococcoidia bacterium
GGGCACGTCGATCTGGAAAGCGCCCAGAGATTTGGGATCACCGTAACGAACACGCCGGGAATTGCGACAGCATCGGTGGCCGAGCACGCCCTGGCACTCCTACTCGCGATAGCGCACAGGGTTCGACAGTTGGACTATCGGATCCACCAGGGCGAATGGCCCCGAGGAATGATTACCCAGCTCCACGGAAAGACGCTCGGCATACTTGGTGCAGGGGGGGTCGGGCAGCAGATGGCCGCCATCGCCCGTGGTATCGGGATGAACGTGATTGCGTGGACGCTCCATCCGGAGCTTTACAACCCGGCGACGACCGAGCTGGAGTTCGTCGATCTATCGACGTTGCTGACACGGTCTGATGCGATCTCCATCCATCTGCGCGGCTCCGAAGAAACGCGTCACCTGATCGGTTCTGCCGAACTGTCGCAGATGAAGCCTTCGGCGTTTGTGATCAACACTTCACGAGGCGACATGATCGACGAGCAGGCGCTCGAAGAGGCACTGCGTGGTGGTGCGCTGGCCGGAGCCGGGCTGGATACGTTCGAGTCCGAGCCGTTGCCACCGGAAAGCCCGCTGCGGACGCTGCCCAACGCGCTGTTGTCGCCTCACACCGCAAGCACAACGGATGCAGCTCTGGCATCTAGCCTGAAGATGGTTGTGGACAACGTGCTGTCATTCTTGGACGGTGTTGTCAGATACCAGGTCGATTTTGAGCCATCCCCCCGTCAACGATAGACAGGCCCAATCCTACTAGGCGGGCATACGCGTCGTCGGGCTCCAGTCCACAAGTTCACGCACCGGCACAACGGTCGGATGCAGCGGCAGGAGTACCGCCAACTTCTCGGATGCGTTGAACACCGTGTGTCGGACGCCGGCCTCTGCGACGAACATGTCTCCCGGGCGAAGCGGAATCTCTTCATCGTTGTACATCGCCATGAACTCGCCTTCAATGCAGTACATGGCCTCTTCCGTTTCCGGGTGGAAGTGCGGTGGGGCCATGGAACCGGGCTCGAAATCGAGCTGACTGAATGCGGTCGATAGTGCGCCCCGCTCCTGATTCATCATGTCGTATCGGGTGCATCGCTCCCAGGGCGTCCAAGCTTCAACGTTGGCCCTCGGCACGATGTACGGCGGGAGATCGCCGCCGACTGGCTCTCCCGGGTCGAAATGAGACACATCCGGGTCGGTGTGCGGGAACATCGTCACGATGCGCGCTTCGTTGTTACCGCTGTTTGTGAAGCCGTGGCCGGTCCCCGGAGGGGCCAGCACAAGGTCTCCTGAATGCAGTTCCATTCGGTGATCGTCCACCACCGCCGAGATATCGCCATCAAGTACAAAGTAGGTCGCCTCGGTGTTGCCATGTGCGTGATATGGAATCGACGCTCCGGGCTGGATCACGGCGTCAAAAACACGTATCTGAGTGGCGCCGGTTTCTGCACCCGCGGGATTTCGCTGACTGACCCCGGGATAAGGCGAAGTAACTTTCTGGTCTTTGTGGCGAAGGATCGTCATGTGCGGGAATGCTCCAGAGTTCTAATGGCTACTATTGCTAGGTATCGTTGGAAGGGGTTGCGACGGCGTCCAGTCCACCAACTCCCGGACCGGCTCAGTCGTCGGATGAATTGCGATCAAGGTCGCCATTTCATTTGAGGCATTGAATATTGCGTGGTGCGCGCCGGGCTCGGCCAGAAGCATATCTCCGGCGTGAAGCGGGAACTCTTTGCCGTTGTACATCGCCGTAAGTTCGCCTTCCAGGCAGTACATGAACTCCTCGGTCTCTGGGTGAAAATGCGGAGGCCCGAGGGACCCTGGTGCGATAACGCCCTTACTGAACAGCAGCGTGGACGAGCCGAAACTGGCGTCCATCGGATCAAATCGCTCGGTGCCGGGCCAGGGGTGAGATGGAACAACGTCCTCGGCAAACACCACATATTTCGGGAGCGCGTCGTGGCTGGGGGGGGCGAGCTCCTGGTCCTCCCGTGTCGCTCCGATCGTGGTCCCGGCGGTGATGAACTTCGCCGGCGCTCCGCTGCGGTTCTCAAACGAATGCTTCACGTTGACCGGGGCGAGCGCACCATCGCCTGCGTGAAGAGTGACTCGGTGTCCGTCCAACACGCACTCGACATCGCCTTCAATCACGTAGTGCATGATCTCGGCGTCCGGGTGGGAGTGGTAGGTGATGATCGCCCCCGGAGCCAGCGTATTCAGCCCCGCCGTCATTTGCGTCGCGCCGGAGTTAGGCCCGCCGATACGGCGTCCGACTATGGCGGACGTTGACTCAGATGTGATCATATCTGCCTGACGCAAAATCGCCATTCATGGCCTCCCAGTTTGTGACGTCATAGAGACTTTTGCTGGGCACGCGATTTGAACAGCCGGATAACTGACTTCGCTGAGTTCAGCGCATGCCGTCCCGAAGTATATAATCGCTCCCGCTTCAATCGGGCCGATTGAAGCCAACCGACGTGGTCAATACAGGGGCTACGTTCAGAATCGCCACATTTTCCATCAGAAGGGTTCACGCCAGTTATGCCAGCGATAAAGGTCGGGTTTATTGGACTCGGCAGCATGGGACGACCAATGGCGGTGAATTTGCTCAACGCCGGGACGACGCTGATGATCCATAACCGGAGTCAGCAGGTTGTGCGTGAATTGGAGGACATGGGCGGGGAAGCAGCCATCAGCGTGGAGCAACTGGCGTCTCAATGCGACAGGATTTTCGTGTGCCTGCCGAACGAGGAGACCTGTGAGCAGATTCTCATGGGTGATGGCGGTGTGTTTGCAAACATCAAGCCGGGAACGATCGTGACGGATCACAGTACGGTTAGTGTTGGCCTCTCAAAGAAAGCCGCCGATCATGCCAATCGCGTTGGCGCAAAATTCTTGGATGCTCCTATCTCCGGCGGGCCGGTCGGGGCGACCGATGGGACTTTATCGATCATGGTCGGTGGGGACGAGGCTGCGTTTAACGGTGCGCTCCCGGAGTTTGAGAAGATGGGGACCAACGTCGTGCGGTTTGGGGACACCGGAGCCGGGACGGCGATGAAATTGATCAACCAGCTCCTGACCTGCATCCA
>CAUZKS010000281.1:0-3067 GCA_963580625.1 Dehalococcoidia bacterium
ATGTTGCTCGTCGTTACAGGAATCGCACCACGGTGTGGCGTACTGCCAGGTCAGCGTGATGGACCGAATACCGGCGCGGTGCAGCTCGCGCAGAACGGCAAGATCGCTGCAGATGGCGTTGCCACCCTCGACGGTCAGGAGCACCGCGATCCGGCCTTCGTTGTGGATACGCTCGACATCGTTGCCGGTGTAAGCGATCTCCAGGGTATCGGCGTGTGCGTCGACCGTGCGACGCATAAGGTCGATGCCCTGCATAACGTACTTTAGAGAGCCGGGTTCGTCGTACACGTCGTCGTCCAACCAGATAGCGAATAGTGCCGCGCCAACGCCACCCTCGCGCAGGCGGGGAATGTCGACATGCCCGGCCTCGAGGCGCACGCCAAAGTCGGGGTGACGCGCCATCAGGTGCGTGATGGTGTCGATGTGCGTATCGACGACCAGCGAGCGCCGATGGAGCTCGATTGCCGCGTCACTGATCTGGTTATTCGGGGTCATTTAGTGATCCGTCCCAGAGTCTTCAAACTGCCACCTCCTAATGTAGGAGGTGGTTAATAATCTCGCCCCAACGAAACCCACCTCCAGACGTCCTTTGAGCTCAGCGGAAGGAGGCTCCCAAATTTACCCCTTACTCCACGATCGCCTTCGCCAGAGCGTCTTCGTCAAACTCCAGCCCGAGTCCCGGCCGGTCCGGAAGGTGAATCATCCCGTCTTCCGGCATGATCGGTTCCTTGAACAGCCCAGCGATCAGTCCAAGATCGCCCGAAAACTCGTCGGAGAACTCGTGCGGGCGCATCGCGTTGCCAACAGTCGAATAGGCGTGCAAAGACGCTGCGCTGTTGATCCCGGCGACCGGGCTGTGCGGCATGACCGGCTTGTTCCGAATCACCGCCATCTCATAGACACGCTTCACCTCGGAAATCCCACCGACGTTCAATATGTCCGGCTGGAGAATGTCCGGGTTCGCCTGGTCAATCAGATCACGAAAACGCCATCGAGATGTCTCCTGTTCCCCTGTAGAGATCGGAACATCCAGCGCATCGACGACCTGCTTCAGGCCGGGCAGATCGTACTGAGGAAGCGGCTCCTCAAAGTGAGAACATCCGAGATCCTGGAGTCGTTTGCCCTGCATTATGGCGGTAGAGACTGAGTACGCGTTGTTGGCGTCGAACCCCAGCGGGCAGTCGTCCGGCAACCATTCACGGGCCATCTTGAAGATCGCGAAATCGTTCTCGGGATTAGCGTCTTGCCGGTAGTCCCGCCAATCCATCCGCACCTTGAAGTAACGGAATCCCTGTTCGTAGCCCCGCTGGACATCCCGCAGCATCTGTTCCGGCGTCTTCTTCCAGCCGTTGCCCTGGCTCCAGTAGAGTGGAATCTCGTGACGGGCTGCGCCACCCATCAATGCTGAAAGCGGCATGCCGGCCGCCTTGCCCATGATGTCCCACAGCGCGATATCGATAGACCCGACGATCTGCGGGGGAAGCCGGGTGGCACGATCGCCGTTCCCGAGTGAAAGGGTCTCCCAGTGCCGGGTCGGTTGCAGGGCGCCTTCGCCAACCAGAAGCGGTTTGATTACGTCGTCCAGGTAGGCACGGGTTATAGCCACGGACCGGCCGCCATCGGCGATTCCGGTGACCCCGGCGTCTGTAAAGACACGGACAAGCGTTCGGCCGGTGGTGAGCAGGTTGACGGTGATATCAGTGATCTTCATTTGGGGTTCCGGAAATGCCTTTCCACTGGCTTATTTATGATTTGTACGAGTTTTTAGAACGAATCGGTCAGAGTTGCGTCGTCACGAACCAGTAGATGGCGGCCGCAATGACGATGAGCGGGATAAGCGCCATAAGAATCGCCATGATGAGCGATTTAGCGATCATCATCGGAATGCCGATGACGACTTTCTTGATGATGAAGATAATGATCTTGAACGGCAGGGTCAGAAGTGTTCCCAAATCTGCTCTCTCCTTGGAATAAGCCGATGATCGGCGCGGGTGATCAGTTGTTGTCAGGACCTTACCAACGGATATGCCTCACTCGTCAACCAGACCACGCCGATTCCGATACCGCGGCAGACTATCCCACGAACCGGCGAGTTCGTCGAGTCGCTGGATCAGTAACGATGCCGAGACCGTTACTGATCCGAGACTCAACGTCATTACTTCGAACGAGGGAATGACGGGATGGAATCACGCACCCCATCGAATCACCGCACACCGTCCGGGCGAATTACTATCCGCGCTTGGCGTCGATGCCAATCTACCCCCGCGCCCGTCGTAATGACGTCACGAATCACCAAATACGAACGCCGCGAAGTACGTACCGAGAGATTCCTTGAATCAACAACGCGTTGGGCGCACCGGCTTCGGAATGACAAATATCGCCTCGGCACACCGTTGGGTCGACAACGTGCCCCCTCTCTCGGTGGAAGGTGGCTGGGGTGGGGGAGGACAACGGGTCGATGCCAATCGCCCCCATCCATTCAATCCGGCGACCAGCTCTCGCCCAGTAGTTCAACCAATTTCGCCGTGTCCGAATCAGGCAACGGCCCGCGAACCAGTGCCGCAACGTTTGATTCCAGATGCGAAATGTTTGACGTGCCTGTCAGGACGGTACTCATCGGATCCTTGTACGCACCAAACCTGTAAGCCGCCTCCGCCACAGATGCCACGTCCCCGTTAACAAGCCAGTCGAACGGCGAATCGCCCGTCAGCGCCTCCGGTGAAATCGTCCCGTCAGCGCGCCACTCACCCAAGCGTGAACGCATTGCATCCTGGTCGGTCAGCGTTGTCCGCACCACCGCCATGTTCACAATGCCGATATCGTGCTTCTTTGCCAGAGGCAACGCCCCTTTAGCCGCCTGCTGGTTCATGATCCCGTACTTCAGCATCACCACGTCCCAAAGGTTAGGGTCGCTCTCAAGAGCCTTCATCACGCCCTCGAACTTCGGCTCGCGCTTGATGGTCTGCGTGAATCCGATGTGGCCGATCTTCCCCTGCTCTTTTAGCTTTGCCACTTCCGGGTAGAACCGATCACGGTGTATCTCGTAAACCGGGACATCTATCATGTG
>CAUZKS010000282.1:0-3044 GCA_963580625.1 Dehalococcoidia bacterium
CTCTTGCGCGCCGATCCTGATCCTGCCCGCAAGCAGGATGCCAAATGCCGGTGAAGCCGAGAGCGATGTCTAAGAGGATGAGTGGTACAGCAAATGGAAAACCAGCAGAGGAGGACTGTATGCCCGGCTCAATGACACGGGATGAGATAACCGCGTTTCTTAGCGGACCGATCGTCGCTCGGCTTGCCACGGTTCAATCGGGAGGCGCGCCGTATATCGCTCCGGTCTGGCAACAGTGGGACGGGGATCGGATGTACATCGTCGGGCGGGCTGGATCTGAGTTTGTGGATCACATCCGAAACGAGTCACGTGTGGCCATCTCGATTGCTGACGACGTAAACGCGGAACATGCGCGGATCTTGATCGAGGGCGACGCTGAAATTCTGGAGGGGCCCGCGCCGATGACCGGGCGCATGCTCCAGATCGCCGAGGAGATGGCGCTACGATACATGGGGCCGAACGGACCCACCTACATTGGACGGACCGTGGATCGCCCACGGTGCCTGATCTCGGTTACTCCGGATTCGATCGTATCCTGGGCCGGAGGCGAATGGCATCCCAGGTATTCACGGGGCGATTAGCCAGCTATCACGAGAAGCCACCGCTGCTAGCCCGCGCACGCCGGTAAAGGGCGTACCAGACTCGAATACCATCGGCGTGTTCGTCGTAGTGAAGGACCGTTCCGTCGTCTAACTCGCGACGCAGCGGGGAGCCGCTAGTGAACAGTTCGGGCGACGAGACGTCGATGGCATCTCGCAGCGCCCGGTGCGTGGCCTCAAGGTGCGTAATGGTTCCCGCAACGTCCATGTCTTTGTGACGCTGACGTTCAGCCTCATCAAAAGCGTCAGCATGTTCAAGTTCCGGGCCTGGCGCACCGGCTATCAGCGACGCCGTTGCCCGGGTCTCCCAGGCCGCTATATGGGTCATCACCTCTCTGACAGACCAGTCACCGCAAACTCCGGGCACTTCCATATCCGCTGAAGTGAGCGGCTCCAGAGTCCGTTTGAACGACCGCCAGGAGTCGTCAACAGCGGCCCGGACCTGTTCCTTTATCAAAGAGAGCCTTTCCTGGTGACCCGGTCTTAGTCAAGATTGCGTCTGTGGACACGCGCTTCGCCCGTGCGACATCTTCGCACGTCTTTCATCTTTTATCGGGAACTATATTGGCCGGACTGTTAACGCGTTGTGCCAGGATTAACTGATCCTTCCAGCGGTGTTCAGGCGTTCAGCAAGTCCGTTCGGGTTGACTCTGCGATACGTCGGGCGTAGGTTCTCGCCAATCCAGAGTATCGGTTCAAGCGGCTTGATTTAGTTGGAGATCACATATGACAACCGTCGGCACCGGAGACCTCAAGTTTGAACTGGATCCCGGCTGGCCGCGTGACATGCCCGAAGGCTGGGAGTTCACGCTAGCTTCCGGCGTAGCCGTTAACTCACGCGACGAGGTATACGTGTTCTCCCGTGGAGTCCACCCGATCACGATTTGGACGACGGACGGCGATTTCATCACATCATGGGGTGAGGCGTCCTGCCTGGACCCGGCCGACCGGTACAACGGCACATTCCGAGATCCTCACGGCATCTATGTCGGTCCCGACGACTCTATCTGGCTTACAGACACGCAGACCCACACGGTTACGAAGCACACTCGGCTCGGCGAAAAGTTGATGGAACTGGGCCGTCGTGACTACGCAAATGTAGCCGTGTCCCAGACCGGCGATCATGGGTTGCCGTTCAATATGCCGTCCGGGGTGGTGCTCAACGATGCCGGTCAGATTCTGGTGTCTGATGGTTACGCCAACCGCAACGTTCATACCTTTTCTGCAAACGGAGAATTATTGAGCTCATGGGGACGTGCGGGAACCGGCCCCGGCGAATTCGGGATGCTCCACAACATCGGCATCGACAACGTCGGTCGTATTTACATAGCGGACCGTCCGAACTCCCGGGTGCAGATCCTGGAGCAAGACGGGACCTTTGTCGCCGAGTGGACCGATGTCATCAACCCGGGGGCGTTCTGGTACGGCCACGATGGTCTGATGTACGTGGTCGAGCAGGGGCAGCCGACGGGCGTCAGCGTATTTACGCTGGATGGCGAACTGGTGTCTCGGTGGCGCGGACCGGAGAACGGGATGGAGGCGCCGCACGATATCTGGGGCGATTCGTCCGGCAACCTGTACGTTGCTGAGATCGGACTGGAAGGGCACGGCCAACGGGTCCGAAAGTACGTCAGGTTGTAGGCGCAGGGCGCAGGGTGAGGGTGTTGTCGGTTGAAAAGCGGCAACGGCCGAGCGCGTTGTGGCAACGATCCGGTCCTTCGAGAGCCTCAGGACGCTGGCGAGGGCGGAGTGACCGCCGCGCTTACGTGTCTCCCAGGTAGTCGTACGCTTGCTGTGCTAGTGGGTGCGGCGTCACTCCCTGGCGTCTTAGCTCGCCATCAAGGGTCTTGATGTAGGTCCGAACGGCGGCCTTCCAGTCGCCGCTATCGGCCCACTCCACAACCTTCGACAACCACGGCCTGCGCTCGACCTTATTGGGATCGATCTTGTCCGCGATAAACACTGTCGCAGCAAGTGGGCCAAGACCCGGAGCGAACGTGGTGTGGTGTTGCACGGCGTCGAGTACGTCTTTGTCGGAGATGCGTGCCTCGTCGGCCATCCAGATTGCAGCGAGAGGGCCGTGAAGGAGAAGTGGTTGCTCGATCTCCAACGTTCCCGGAACGATCCCATGGCGGTCCGCTATCCCGAGCATCTCGACATCGGACGCGGCCCTGTAGAGGTCGTGGCCCGCAAGAGCGAGGTCAACACGTTCAGGGTCTGCACTGAACAACGGCGACAGTTCACGCCCGAGCACACGCGCCCGTGCGATATGAGCCTGTAGCCGCTCCGGCAACTCCGATACGCGGGCTTCTAGCAGGGCAAGTTGTTGAACGCTAGTTTCCGCCATTCAATATTCCTTGATTGGGCCATTACCGGGGCAGCCGGTCGATCTGGACCTCATCCAATCCTGCCGAGCTTCCGGCCGCCGAGTAAATGCATGTGCAA
>CAUZKS010000283.1:0-2992 GCA_963580625.1 Dehalococcoidia bacterium
CGTAATGCGGCTGGCCTCCACTGACGATTTCTACCTCCGCCTCTCCCGCCACCTCTTGCACCGCGTCGAGCGCCCTCTCGGCGTCTGAGACGGGTAGCTCGCCGCCGGTGTAGATGGTAATCAGCCCTGCGTCTTCCGTGGACTGCTGAATCATCTGTACGAGTGCCGATACTGGATCGTCCGCTTTCGCGATAAGTTTTCCGTCCAATAGCGCCATCACATCGCCGTTCTTTATCTCTTGGCCCGACACCACAGCGTCACGCACGGCGCGTGTCACAGAGCCCACACGCACGTCGATGGCGGCATCAGTCATGGCGGCGACGTTAGCGTCAAGGTCGGCGGTCGCAGAAAAGGCGAATACCGCTGTGATTCCGGCCTGCACTGACCGGGTCTGGACCACCCGGACGTCCTTGCTCGTAAGCGCAGGAACCTGCAACGCCGCTGCGACGATGTTGCCGTTGTTGGGGAGCAGGAGAACCTGATCTGAAGGCGCAGCTTCCACGGCGCTCAGCAAGTCTTGCACGCTGGGATTCATCGTGTCCCCGCCCTGTATTGACGTGCAAGCGCCCATCCCAGCCTGAGCGAAAATCGTCTCCAGCCCGACTCCTGCGCATACAGCGATAATGGCCGTTTCCAGCCGCCGGGCATCGGGATCAGGAGTGCCAGCTACCATCCTAGGAGAGCCAGAGCCGTTCGACCGCCGGTCGGCCGCCCACTCCGTCGTCTGTTCGTCCATGTTGAGGATCGTTATACCCGCCAGTGTGCCCAACCCGGCGCCGTATGACATCACGGGGCCGGGGTCCAGAGGATGCAGGTGGATTTTGACGGCAGTGGCATCTCCCGCGACAACCGCCGACTCACCAAAAGTTGTCACCATGTCGCGGATAGCGACCACGTCCAGCTCTTCTCCCTCGATCAAGAACACGGTGCAGTACCCGAAGATCTCTTCCCGCACTGCATCCATGAATTCGATCCCCACCCCGGTATCCGAGCGCGCATCGGGGTCAACGCCGATCGGCTCCGGTGAAGGAAACACCGTCGTGCCATCGCCTCGCTCCTGCGCCATCTC
Source organism: Dehalococcoidia bacterium (assembly GCA_963580625.1). GTDB lineage: Bacteria > Chloroflexota > Dehalococcoidia > Lucifugimonadales > Lucifugimonadaceae. The sequence continues at coordinate 1,070 of CAUZKS010000283.1, forward strand.
AAGCGCGCCCGCCAGAAACACCGAAAGGCCGTATCCACCTGAATCGACCACCCCGGCTTCCATGAGAACGTCGAGCTGGGTTGGAGTCAGCGCAACCGCCGCGACCGATGCTTCCACGACCGCTTCAAGTACCTCCGCGATATCGGCTCCCGTTTCTGCGCGCTCGATTGCTATATCCGCGGAGACGCGCATCACGGTCAGCATGGTGCCCTCGCGCGGGTTCGGCACGGAGTCGTATGCGGAGATCGCTCCAGCAACCATGCCTTGAGCAAACTCAAATGGCGTGATGCGTTCACGCCCGGTGGAGACGCCCGCCATCCCGCGGAAGAGCTGGGCAAAGATAAGGCCGCTGTTGCCGCGGGCTGCGAGCAGGGCGCTTCTGGCCATACGTTGCGCCGCATCACCGGCGTGGAGGGTGGGCTGAATGGCAGATTCTGCCTCTATGGCGCGCAACGTGAGGCTCATGTTGGTCCCTGTGTCACCGTCCGGCACAGGGAACACGTTCAAGGCGTTGATCTGATCACGGTTTGTTTCCACCGCGCGGCTGCCTGCGGCGACAAGCGCGCAAAGAACCACGCCGTCGATCGACTCCCCGTTGTCGTCCCCTGATTCTGAACAGGTCAATCTGGTGCGCCCTCTTCAAAACTGCCTGCTGGACCTGCGACCGTTACGATTAGGTGCCGGAAATCGTTGTCAAATCCGGCCCCAACTTGTTCGTAAATGTTGTTGTAGGTAGTCTGTGGATGGTAACTTGTAGGTCTGGCGCAAGCCAATTCTTGATTTTTTCTTACCAACTGGATGCGTGCGTCCGACGCACGAGCATGTGGCGACGCATCTGCTCGATTTAATTGGGGTACTCCTGACATGGCCAAGTGCAACACCTGCGGCAAAGGCCCGCAGTTCGGTCACAACCGCAGCCACGCGATGGGGGCGACGAATCGGATGTTCAAGCCGAACCTGATCCGACGGAAGACGCCGGACGGTCCCAAGAGCCACGAGTACGTTTGCACTCGCTGCCTTCGGACAGAGGTCAAGGCGAAGCGCTAAACGCTTCTGCCGGCTCCAGACTGCACTGCGCACGCCGATCAAGGCGTGCGTTTACGCGTTCAGGCCTGGCCTGATTTAAGGCGCGAATCAGGCCTCGGTGACACCTATTGCTTCTCGTAGCGCCGTGATCCCCGAAATGACGCCGTCCGGGTGATTGAATATGCCGGTGCCCGAGATGAGTAAGGAGGCGCCCGCCTCTACGCATCCGGGCGCTGTGTCCGCCTTGACCCCGCCATCGACGGCGAGATCTGCGCCATCTGCCCGCCAGGGCAGTCGGTCCGCAATCGCAGCGATCTTAGCAAGTTGGCCCGTTATGAACTGCTGGCCACCAAATCCCGGGTTGACGGTCATGACCAGCACGCGATCGATGTCCGGGAGGATCTCGTCCAGCACCGACGCCGGCGTCCCCGGGTTAAGCGCCACGCCGACCTTCATGCCAGCCGCCTTGATCGACTGCACGGTCGCGTGCAGATGTGCGCATGCCTCTACGTGGACGGTGAAATAGTCCGCCCCGGCCCGTGCAAAGTCGTCCACAAATCGCCCCGGCTCCTGGACCATCATATGGATGTCTACCGGGAGGCTTGTCAACGGACGTATCCACTCAAGGACGGGCGCGCCAAACGTTATGTTCGGTACGAAAGTGCCGTCCATCACATCAAAATGGATCTCGTCGCAGCCGCCATCGTTCAGGGAACTGATGTCGCGCCCGAGCTGCGAGAAGTCTGCAGCGAGAATTGATGCCGCTATCCGTACCTGATGTTTCTGTGGATTTCCGGATTCTGAAGTCACTCCCCGGCCTCCTTGAGTCGTCTTTTCGCCTCTTCCAGCGCTGCCTTCACCCTGCCGGGAGCGGTGCCGCCATGCACGTCACGTGAC
>CAUZKS010000284.1:0-2981 GCA_963580625.1 Dehalococcoidia bacterium
CAGGAAGCCGGGTCTCCAGACGATAATTCAAACGACGATACGCCGGACGCCGAGTCCAGTGATTCCAATCAAGACGAAGGGAACCCTCCGAGTGTCTAAACTAACCGACCGATTTGACGCCCTCGGTCGCGCTACACCAGCCCCTATGGGGTTTGCGACGCGTCCCCGGACCACAACGTCCGCTACGATGTTACTTATGGGTTCAGCACCGGCCAAAGACGCTGGCAAGTACGCCGACACGGAGGGCGTGGACGCCATCATTCTTACCGGCGCGGACGCATTGGCCGGCGACGAAAGCCCGCTAAAAGACCTCAAGGACCAGATCTGGGGTGTTTCTATAGGCGATATCGACTTCGATGGACTGGACCGGCTCAAGGAGAAGGGATGTGACTTCGTCGTCCCGTGTTCCGATGATCACTCCGCAGCGATCCTCCGCGATGACGATATGGCCCGTGGCTATGAGGTAGACACGGCCCTCACCGAGAACGTGGCACGGGCGCTTGAGTTTCTCCCCGTGGACTTCCTATTCCTGACGCCTCCAAAAGCATTGTGGCCGCTTAAGCTATCGAGCTTGATCGAGCTGGAAAGTACCATCGGGCTCGTCGGTAGTCACTTCGTCCTTAAGGTTGAAAAGCCACCGTCCGTACAGGATCTTGAGATCGTACGAAACCTGCCCGTAGATGCGCTGTTGATCGATCTAACTTCCACCTCAAACGGCGATCTCAAGAAGTACCGCGAATGCATCGACGGATTGCCTCCGCGCAAGAACCGCGGCGGCGCTGGCGATCATTCGGACGCGACCATGCCGCAGACAGGCGTTCCTCCGAGCGGTCATCAGCACGATCACGATCTCGACGACGACGACGATTGGGACGATCTGTCGCCTGGACACTGACCCGGGATCTCAGACCTTACAGCGTGTAAATCGGCAACCCGATTATGATCCAGCGTCGTATACCTGAACAGAGATCACCGTGACTGATCGTCAGCGCCCGGAGTTAAGGTCCTGCTGTGATATTCTTCGCTTAGTTTCAAAGCTATTTCTGACCCCGAATCCGGGTATCGGACGGATCTGCTCCCGGGTACAAAAACCCACAGCCGGATCGTCCGCCAAACACATCGCCGGACAAAGGGACTACTTCACGCCGATCCTCCACTCGATTCACGAGGACTTCATGGCTGCCTTCCGGAGAGCCCAGAGGACAATCGCATGACGCAGGTAACTATCATCGGACTCGGCCTGATCGGCAGTTCGATCGGCATGGCCATTCGTTCCGCCCGCAAAAACGTAAAGGTCATCGGGTTTGATCACAACTCCGCCGTCCAGAGCCGTGCAAAGAAAATCGGTGCTATCGACGATGATGAATGGCGTCTAGACAAAGCCGTAAAGGATGCGGACTTGGTTGTGCTGGCGGTCCCGGTCATGGAAATTCCGGTACTTATGGACAACATGGTGGGTTGGCTCAAACCCGGCACCGCCGTCACAGACACCGCCAGCACGAAATCACGCGTGATGGAATGGGCAAACGATAAGATGCCGGATTCCATCGGGTTCGTCGGCGGCCACCCGCTTGCCGGAGGTGGCCTCGCCGGACAGGACTCCGCACACCCGGACATGTTCGTGGATGCCTCCTATCCCCTGATGCCAGCCATCCGTGCGCCCGAAAAATGCGTGCAAACGGTCGTCGAGTTTGTTGAGCTACTGGGTGCAAAACCACGATTCGTGGACGTTTCCGAGCACGACAGCTACATAGCGGCCGTATCGAACGGCCCCCTGCTGATGTCCTCCGCCCTGGTATTAACCGCGGCCAAAAGCCCAGCCTGGGGGGAGATCAGCAAATTTGCATCGGCCGAGTTCTCTGATCTTTCAAGACTCGCCGGGATGGACCCGGAAACAACACACGGGATCTGCGAAACCAACCCGGAGATGATGCTGCACTGGCTCGACATTTACCTTGAGGAGTTGAAGGGATTACGCAACGCCCTTGCCTCAGTCGGTGATAACGACAACGGTGGAGCGCTGAAGCCCCTGTTGACGGAAGCATACGAGCATCGTCTCCGTTGGACTGCTGGCGTCAGACCTGACACCGAAATGCCGGGGGATGATAGCGCAACCATGACCGAATCTCTTGGCATGATGTTCCTGGGCGGCGGAATAATGGGACGGCTCCGCGGCAAACGGGGCGACAAAAAAGACGAAACCAACGGCCGGAACTGACAAAAATGGCCCGAAGCCGCCTGATTTGGTCAACGTTGTGGGGTTAATCTGAAGCCATGACACGAGAGGTTTCCAGACCACAACGCCTTCGCGGCGCTATCGAGATACCCGGTGATAAATCTATCTCCCACCGCGCTGTGATGTTTAACGCGCTTGCGAACGGATCCGCGACCGTCACGAACCTGTCCGGCGGCGCCGACTGCGCGTCTACCATCAGCATTTTTCGTGCGATGGGCGTCGATATAGAACGTTCTCCGGGCGCAGCCGGTCGCGGCGATACGGTCCGAATTGCCGGCGTCGGCATGCACGGGCTGGTCGAGCCTAAAGAGATACTGGACGCAGGCAACAGCGGCACAACGACACGCCTTATGTCGGGCCTGCTCGCGGGACGCCCGATCATGACCGTCATCACGGGCGATGATTCGTTACGGTCAAGGCCAATGGGACGGGTCATCAACCCGCTGCGCAGCATGGGTGCCGAGATCTCGGCCCGGAACGATGGTGAACTCGCCCCGATCGTGTTCCATGGCGGGAATCTCCACGGCATTGAGTACGAAATGCCGGTCGCCAGCGCACAACTGAAATCATGTTTGCTTCTGGCTGGCTTGAGGGCCACCGGAAACACCGTCATCAAGCAGCCGGACGTGTCCCGTGACCACACAGAGCGGATGCTCAAAGGGATGGGCGCAAACATCGAGGTCAACGGGCTGACCGTCACCACCTCCGCATCAGAACTCAAGGCCGCAGACGTTGAGGTGCCCGG
>CAUZKS010000285.1:0-2975 GCA_963580625.1 Dehalococcoidia bacterium
CCAGAATCCATTCGAACAGGTGCCGATCAGTGGGGTGCCAAGTATGGCCGTCTTCTGCATGGGACGGCGCGCCGAGAAGGGTGAGCGTTTCTCCGACCACTCCGTGACAGGTGGCGCAATTGGCGGGCGTACAGCTGTTCGCCCGCGGCGGCCCGCTGGCTGGTGATTTCGACTCGGAACGGCGAGGTAACGTCAGATTCTCCGTTGCCACATGCTACGAATGTTACGACAAACGATGCTGCCGTTATCCATACAAGTCTCTGGATCAGGTTCTCCGTGGATGACAACGTCGGGTCCATCCAGTTCCAGACCCATTGTTTACGATGTTCAAGCCTGGATGATATGGCGAAATCAGGGCGTGTTCGAAGGCCACAAGTGCGCCCTATATGATGTTCTTGTAAGCCACGCCGAGGAGAGCGCCACCCAGGACGATCCACGCAAGGTTAACGCTCGTCTTCCAGACGATAAGGAACGTCCCGCCCGCCATTACGCCGGTGAACAGGTCTACGACCGCCGAGTCCGCAAGTCGCACCGAAACCGCCGCCATCAGGCCGAACGAAGCGGCGTTAACACCGTCCAGAGCGGCCCTTGCCCACGGCGTTCGTTGGACGATCGGGAGAATCTTGCCGAGCAGGGCGACGAACAGGAAAGATGGCAAGAATATGGCGACGGTGGCAAGCAACGCGCCCCACCAGCTCCCGGTCAGGTACCCGATGAAGGTCGCGGTCGTGAATACCGGCCCCGGCGTTATCTGGCCAATAGCCACCGCATCAAGCAACTCTTGGTTGGTGAGCCAACCCAGTCGTTCGACGAAATCGACGTTCAGGTAGGCGAAAAGGACATACCCACTGCCGTACAGGATGGCGCCAATTTTGAGGAATGTGAGGAACAGGGTCAGGGCGCTGTAACCGGTAATCGCGGGTACGGCGAGTTGAAACGAGCCGATGAACGGCAAGGCGAACGGAGGGGCTGCGATAAGGCCGCTGGTGAACCGGCCTCCGCCAAATACCTGGCGACGGACTATGACGATTAATACTCCGCCAGTGGCGAGGAGTATTAACTCATTCATGCCGATGAAGAACAGGACCGCGACGCCGACGCCAACAACGCCGGTAGCGGGACCTTTTATCGCCGACTTGAGCAGTCCCAGAAGAGCGAACGCGACGATGCCGATGGCTATCGGTTTGATGCCGTACAGCACCCAGCCGAGTTCCGGAGTCGTGCCCCAGCGCTCGTAACCCCAGGCGATACCCAGTACGGATAGCGCCGCCGGGATGATGAACAGTGCGCCGCCGACCAGCAGTCCCTTCAGACCGGCGCGCTTGTTCGACAGATGGATCGCCAGTTCCGTGGAGTTCGGACCCGGAATGACCGCGGTCGCGCCCACCAGGTCCATGAACTCATCATCGGTCGTCCATTTCCTTCGCCTGACGACCTCCTCGCGCATCATGGCCGTATGCGCCGCAGGACCGCCGAACGCGATCAGACCCAGCTTGAAAAATAGACGCGCAACTTCGCTTAGCGCGCCGGTTTGAATGGGTGGCAATCCGTCCTCCACTTGGAGCAATATCGACCGGACGGGCGGATTATTACATGCCCCGGGGAAGACGGCCGATTACTTAGTCCGCGGGCTCCGGGATCCGGTCCCGACCGCGATCAGAACCTGGTACGGCTCTAGAATCCCCGCCCAACAGGGGCAGATCGGTCGGTATTGCTGTGAACTGTTCTACGTATAACTGCCTGAACAGGCCGGACCGCGATACCAGCTCATCGAACGTGCCGCGGTCCACAACGCTCCCGTTCAGCACGACCAGTATCTGGTCTGCGGCGATGATAGTGGACAGTCGGTGGGCGATCGCGACGGTAGTCCGGCCGTCCATCAGTTCGCCGAGCGCACGCTGAACCATCCGCTCTGATTTCGTGTCTAGGCTGCTGGTGGCCTCGTCCAGTAGCAGAACCCGGGGATTTGCCAGCACGGCGCGGGCGATCGCTACCCGCTGGCGTTCGCCACCGGAGAGGCGATATCCACGTTCTCCGACTATAGTGTCGAACCCCTCTGACAGGCCCGAGATCGTGTCGTAAATCTGTGCCGCCTTCGCCGCCCGTGCCAGATCATCGTCGGTGGCCATGGGATCGCCGTATCGCAGGTTGTCGGCGATAGAGGCGTGGAACAGGAACGGATCCTGACTCACCACACTGACGAGTGTCGACAGATCACGTAGCGCCATATCACGGAGATCCACGTCGTCGATCCTGACGCTTCCGCTATCCACGTCGTATAGCCGTGACATCAGGTAGCCGATCGTGGTCTTTCCGGATCCGCTCGGGCCGACCAACGCGGTCAATCGCCCGGCAGCAGCAGTAAAATTCACATCCTCCAACCCGAAGCTGTCCTCGATTCCCCGTGCAGCGTCGTACTGGAAGTCGACATTCCTGAACGCGACTTCTCCCTTGACCGTGGCCGGGTTGACCGGTACGGGATCGACCGGGTCCTTGATATCAGGAACCAGGTCGAGGTATTCAAATATTCGCTCGAACAATGCCAGAGCGCTCGTCACATCCACGCCTCGGTTCAGCAGGCCAGCCAGGGGGAATAGAAGCCGAGTTTGGATGGCGGTGAAGGCGACGATCTCGCCGACGGTCAGGCCTCCTCGCTCGTTGAAGAGTAGCCAGCCACCGAAGGCCCACACGATTGCTGGCGCCATGCCGAAGAAAGTCTGGACCAGGACGAAGAAGCCGCGTCCCGTCATTTGCTGCCGCACCGAGACCCGCGTCAGTTCTTCGTTGGTGGCGTCAAAGCGTTCGAGTTGCTCGCGTTCACGTCCAAAGGTTTTGGCGAGCATTACGCCGGACACCGACAGGGTCTCTCCCGCGCTCGCCGTCAACTCTGCGACGGCCTGCTGCGTCTCACGGGTCAATCGTCGTCGCCGACGCCCTACCTTGACTGTGAAGAAAACGAATATGGGCGTTACACC
>CAUZKS010000286.1:0-2966 GCA_963580625.1 Dehalococcoidia bacterium
GGGCCGTCGGTAGTCGGGCCGCACGGCCTGTTGCAGCCTGTTGCAGACGCGATGAAGCTGGCGACGAAAGAAGACATCATCCCGGCGTATGCCGATAAGTTGCTCTTCTGGATGGCGCCGGTATTCGTTGCAGTGCCTGCATTCTTGATCTGGCTCGCCATCCCGTTTGGGGACAGGATTGCTGTACGCGTGCTGGACCTTGGACTTCTTTATCTCGTCGCCATCAGCGGCATCGGCGTAGTCGGCCTCCTCATGGGCGGTTGGGCGTCTTCGAGCCGCTACTCGATGCTCGGTGGGCTACGTGCCGCGGCGCAGCTCGTCAGCTACGAAATCCCGATCGTGATAGTGATCCTGTCCATCGCAGTACTCGTACAGTCGCTTTCACTTGACGCCGTTATCGGCGGAAACACGATCATCATCGGAGAAGCAACACGGGATCTTCCGGGGCAGGGCTCGATTCCGTTCGCGTTTGTGATGCCGATGGGGTTTGTGATCTTCTTCATAGCAGGCCTTGCGGAACTTGGCCGGACTCCGTTTGACATCCACCACGCCGAATCAGAGGTCGTTGGCGGCCCGTTCGTCGAATACAGCGGCGCGCATTGGGCCGTGTTCTTCCTGGCCGAGTACCTCAATACCTTCGTGATCAGCGCCCTGATCGTTGTGCTGTTCTTTGGCGGATGGAGCTGGCCGAGCCCGCCGGAATCGATCTTCGGCAACGATCTATCGGGCGCTACGACGAACTTCGTGGGTGGCGCATGGTTCATGTTCAAGACCTATATCGTGGCGGTCACGATATTCTGGATACGGGGAACTTATCCGCGTCTGCGGATCGATCAGTTGATGACGTTCGCATGGCAGGTGTTGATCCCGCTTTCGTTCGCCAACTTCATCCTGATCGCCGTCGTACTGTTCTACGACTGGCCGCTGTGGATGATGCCGGCGCTTTCACTTCCGATCCTCATCGGCGCGGCGATCGGTGTGCAGAGAGGTCGAGGCGTGCGTGGCCGGCCACAGACGGTGCGAATACTCAGGAGATCGGTAGGCGAGATCGGACGGCCGATGCCCAAGGCTCCAATTCAGACTCAGACTCAGACTCAGACTCAGACTCAGACTTCGGGTGAGGGACAGGAAGGTGATTAAGCGATGCTGAGCGGACTCAGGGGCCTGGGAGTAACCCTCCGTGGAGCGCTGCGCTCCAAGGTGACGGTCGAGTACCCGAAGGAACATCTCCCGGTAGACAATCGCTTCATGGGCTTTCCGGCGCTCACATGGGACGCAGCCCGTGATGAGCCGTATTGCACCGGCTGCATGGTCTGCGTGCGCTACTGCCCGACACAGTGCATGTCGGCCAAAATGCAGGACAACGAGAAGTTCTCCGAGGGCGTCAGCCACCGTAAGAAGATCATCGAATCGTTTGAGATCAACCTCAGTCGCTGCATCCTTTGCGGCATCTGCGTAGACGTATGTAATTTCGACGCCATCGAGATGAGCCTCGAGCACGAGCGAAGTGAACGGCTCAGGAACGCGAACCGGGTCGATCTCCCGACTTTGCTAGATATGGGGCGGGTCTATCAGGTGGAAGTGGGTTGGAAGCAATCAAAGCCGAACGCCGCATCTCCGAACGAGCGAGCAGCCGCAAAAGCAGCCGCCGAGGAGGCAAAAGCAGCTGAAGAATCCCCCGCCGAAATTTCTGATCCAGACGATTCGGTAACCACGCCTGAAGAAACCGGAGAAGACGCAGCGTGACCGCACAGCTCGTCGTCTTTTATCTACTTGGCGCGGCCACGGTTCTGAGTTCGCTCGGCGTCGTCCTGACCCGGAACGTTGTTCACGCCGCCTTTATGTTGCTGGTGGCGCTTCTCGCGGTTGCGGGGATCTTTCTCGTTGCCGTCGCAGAGTTCCTAGCTCTCGCACAGATCCTCATCTACGGCGGTGCCGTGACCGTTGTCGTGCTATTCGCCATCATGCTGACGCGCACGGACGACCAGCCGCGTGCAAACCACACCCAGCGCCTTCTGGCCATGCTCGCAGCCATCGGTGTGTTTGGATTGCTGGTCGTGGCCTTCGTAGTATCGGACGTGGCGAGCCTTGAGAGTGCGACGGGTGTCGCCACAGACAGCGAGACTGGATTCGAAAACTTGGCGCTGGGGCTGTTTACGGACTGGGCGATCCCGTTTGAGATGGCCTCATTGGTGCTACTCGTGGCGCTAATCGGGGCCATCATGCTGGCCCGCAACATAGAGGATGGCGAGTAGACACACATGCTCGAACTCGTCCACTTCCAGGTTCTTAGCGCCGCTCTGTTTAGCATCGGTATATTCGGCGTGCTGGCACGTCGAAGCGCCGTGCTCGTATTGATTTCGATCGAGATCATGTTGAACGCCGTCAACGTCAACCTTGTCGGAATAGCCGCATTCTCGGACCAGGCTGCCGATGTTCGCGTGTTCGGCCAGATCCTTGTGGTGTTCATCATCACCATCGCCGCTGCGGAGATAGGGCTGGCTCTGGCGATAGTTCTCCGTGTATTCCGCAATCGTGGCTCCGCCAACGTCGATGAACTCAACGTGATGAAGTGGTAACAGTGATTCGTACGGGTGAACCTGATTTGAACGGCGTTTCGAGCACGAAGGCGGCGATTGGTGGGAACTGAGGCCGCATTCCTGGCGCCCGTGATCCCGGCGGTCGCGTTCGTACTGATCCTGATCACTGGCAGACGCCTTCCCGGAATAGCCCCTTACCTGTCGATAGCGGCCATCGTGGCGTCCTTCGTGGTGTGGATTATCGTCTTCCTCAGCTTCCTTGATGACGGCGCGGGAACGCGCTCGATCGAGTGGTTCACCGTCGGCGGGTTCGAGTTCACGTGGGGCACTACGGTCGACGAGGTTTCGCTCGTGATGCTGGGTATTGTGTCATTCGTCGCAATTGGCATACAGATCTACTCGCTTGAATACCTGCATGAGGAGCCA
>CAUZKS010000287.1:0-2954 GCA_963580625.1 Dehalococcoidia bacterium
TCGGTGCCGCGTGCGGCAGCGATGAACCAGAAGTGAAAGCGACGATCAACCTCGCGGACACTCAATTTGAGTCACTGTGGATCAACAACGCCGTGGCCGAGTTCGTCATCGAGGCGGCCTACGGCAACCCGGTTGAGGCGATCCCGATGACCACGGTCATCATGCAGACGGCGATTGTTAACGGCGATGTCGACATCGTCATGGAGTTGTGGGAGCAGAACCTCATCGAATGGCACGATGAGGAAATTGCGAACGGCAACATCGAAAACCTCGGCATGACCTATGAAGGTGGCCCGCAGTTCTTCATCGTTCCAACGTACACAGCCGAAGAGTTCGGCATAGTGACGATCGAGGACATGAAGAAGCCGGAAGTCGTCGCCGCTCTGGCAGACCCGGAGGAGCCGTCGAAAGGCGCGTTCATCAACTGCGTCAGCGGTTGGCAGTGCGCCGAGATCAACCGCGCCAAGTTCCAGGCATACGGCCTGGACGAGTTCTACAACATCATCACGCTTGGTAGCACCGGTGCGATGGACGCAGGACTTCAAGGCCCGCAGATCGCCAAAACCCCCACCTTCGGGTACTACTGGGCGCCGACCTCACTGTACGGTTCTTACGACTGGACAATTGTCGAAGAACCTGCCTACACCGCAGCGTGCTGGGATGAGGTCGTCAAAGGCCAGGCCGACGCAAGCTACACACCTGCGGAAGCATGTGCGTACGAGTCCCTTCCGATTAACAAGGGGATCAACACCGGCCTGAGAGAATCGGCTCCGGATGTTGTCGCCATGCTTGAGAAGATGATGGTTGGCATATCCCCCATCAGCAAGACCGCTGCCTGGGCCCTGGAAAACGAAGTCGATGTCTCGGCAGACAAAATTGCCACGGCCAAGTATTACCTCGAGAACTTCGAGGACTCATGGACGCAGTGGATGGATGACGATGCCGTAAAGGCAGTCAAGGACGCACTGGCCGCGCTCTAAAGAGCCGGCCTGGAGTTGTGTTCAAGAAGAGGGGCCGGATTTCTCCGGCCCCTCTTCGCGTCGCGGCTGCAATAACCACCGTAGGCCCGGCCCTTCCTCCCCGCACTGCTGCGTACAGCGCCTGGCCGGCTGAGGACACTTCAAGAACCTGAGGCGTGGGTTGTCTGGGCGATACCGTAGGTCCGGGTTCATCACCCCCAACCGCTGATTACAACGTCAGTTCCAGTATGTACATGCCGCCCTTGAAGCGATCTATTGCGTAGATCAGTCCGTTTTCGTCCCAGTAGACGTCGTTAATGTTCACCCCGTGCATACCCTCCGGGTAGGCAGGGATGTAGTACGCCACCTCAACCGGCCGAAACGGATCGCTGATATCGTGCACCCGGACTCCGCCATTGAAGTACGACCCCACTATCAGCGTGTCTGACTGCATGGAAAGCGGCCCGGGCTTGTTCTCGTTCAGGTTGTGTGCGCCGAACCTCCCCTGGGTGTTCTTGAACGGTCCCGGGTCTGGTAACGGGAAGGTGCTGATGATGACCGGGTTTTTCTCGTCACGGTTGTCCATCACCCACACCAATTTCGGGTGATCGTCTGCGTGATCGACAGTTGATTCGTCGCTGACGATAAGTAAGTCACGGTTGAATATCGGCATCACGGTGTGCGTGAAGCCCGGGAACGGCGGGTGATAGTCCACACGGCTGATCATGGTCGGTTTCGACTTGTCGGACACGTCCAGTGTGATTGCACCGCCGTCGATGTAACCGAGGTAGGCGCGATCGGGCCGTTCCGGCCACACATTGCCGTTATGAAGACGGAACCCGGTGTCGAAGTCAGGGTGTCGCTCTGGCGGGTCTTCTGTGTCTCCGACACGGGTCCCGGGCAGCCACCAGCGGCCGACCTCCGTCGGATTGGTCGGGTCGCCCACGTCCACGATCATGAAGAACTGGTCGTCCAGCGGGTTGTGCGGCTGGAAATCGGCCGCCCCAGTCGCCAGGTATGCGTATCGACCGTCGGCGAACCAGAGGCAGTGCGCCCCCCGGGAGTACGGGCCGGAGGTGTCGAAATGCGAAATCTTCTTTGGGTTCTCAGGGTCTTTGACGTCCCAGACGCCCATCCCGACCGGAGCATCGCCAACTTCCTTGCCTTGGTATGCAACCAGCAGCAGGTCGTCCACCATGTCCAGCGAGTTTGACCGCACGCGGTCGTTCGGGACTTCTGTCTGCGCAATGATGATCGGTTCGGACGGATCGGTCACGTCGAGCGCCGTGAAGTCTTTCGGTCCGCTCTCGTGAGCGACATACATGATGCGCCGGTCGTCAGCCGTTGCCTGAAGCGCTAAACCTTCTCCGCCGTTGCCGAAGCCTCCGAGATCGCTCTGGGAGATCAGTTTCATGTTCCAGGCTTGGGCGCTGCCGTCACTCATATGTGTCTCCTTAACCCGATAAATGGGGTCAAAATCCGGGACCCGATCGAACCGAGAGTTTGCTGACGAGAAGATAACACCAGTTGCCGCCATAGCGATTGCTGCATTTAGAACGAACCCGTTTCACGTCGGAGCTGCACGTTCTAGGCGGGTGTGGATATGCCATTTTGGCCCACGCAATCAATCTCCACGCTACCTCCACTCGCCCTCGCGATCGCATGCAATCCCTGTGGTGAGTGATTCGAGAGAATCAGGAGGGGAGTGACATGCGATTTTATTACTTGGCATTATTACTAAGGCAGGTTGTCGCGCGCTGGCGGAGACGGGGGAGAGTCAAAGTCGAACTAGACCGTGAACACGGGACCCTTGCCAGGGATTTCGTGTTCACACACAACTTGATTGTCCATATCTTCGTGTGAGTGAGTCCAAGAACCGTCTCTCCAGGTCTTCAGACCCAAACGCAACGCGATTTGTCGATCAGGTGTCCCAGCCATGCCAATCTAGACGAGGAATCAGTATCCTGACTGCCCATTCACGGTTGTGATCATGCC
>CAUZKS010000288.1:0-2932 GCA_963580625.1 Dehalococcoidia bacterium
TGAATCGTTTTGTCCGAGTCTTCAAGCCGGTGTTTTCAGGCGCCCGAAATGCCGGCGCGGGCGATCGCCATACGCCCCTACAGCGTTGTCGTCGAAGCGCCCTCTAATGCGTGTCCACGCCCAGCAACGTGAAGCGAGTCCCCGCCAGGAAAAGGAGCAGGAGTGTTTACCTCGGGAAGAGCGCGATCTATCATTCCACCGCCGAGGACCCGATCACCGTCGTAGAACACGACCGCCTGGCCAGGCGTAATGGCGCGCTGTGGCGACTCGAACTCCACGACGGCTCCGTCGCCTTCCGGTCTGACGGTTGCAGGGATATCTAAGCCGTGATATCTGATGCGCGCCTCAACGCGCACTCCATTATCAGGGGCAACTCCAGATACCCATTTCACGCCGCCGGCGGCCAGCCGGTGACGCAAAAGCTCCTCGGCATACCCGACGGTTACACGGCCCTCGTCCGGGTCAATGTCTGTCACGAATATGGGGCGTGGTGATCCGCCGGGTAACGGCAGACCCTTGCGCTGTCCGACCGTGAAACGATGCACCCCATCATGCTGGGCAAGTACCACTCCGTCAGAATCGACGATATCGCCGGGCGTCTTGACCGTTAGTCGCGGCTCCACGAACGCTTTGTAGTCGCCGCTAGGAATGAAGCAGATGTCCTGGCTATCAGGCTTGTCCGCTACCGGAAGTCCAGCTTCGGAGGCAATGCGCCGAATCTCGTCCTTATCGAATTCGCCAATCGGCAACAACAGCTGCGACAACTGCTCCTGACCGAGCGTGAACAAAACGTACGACTGATCCTTGCTGGGATCGACCCCACGCTTGAGGTGCCATTCGTCTTCGTGCTGCTCGATACGAGCGTAGTGGCCGGTCGCAACAAAATCCGCGTCCATGAATTTTGCCCGGCGGAGCAAAAACTCAAACTTGAGTTTGTCGTTGCAGGCGAGGCAGGGGTGGGGGGTGCGGCCGCGCTCGTACTCGGACACGAAGTAATCCACGACGTACTTTTTGAACTCTTTTTCAAAGTTCATAAAGTAGTGTTTTGCGCCGATCGCTCGGCAAACGTCTCGGGCATCATCGACGTCTTCTATCGAACAGCAAGAGCGATTGAGCCGTGCCGCATTTTCGTCGGTGACGGCAAACAGGCGCATGGTGACGCCGATAACCTCGTAACCCTGTTCTGCGAGCAGGTATGCGGCGACAGATGAATCAACGCCGCCGGACATTGCTACTACGACGCGCTTACCGCTACCGGGGCCGCCGGAACGGCTCAGGCTAGCCCGATTACCTAGTGTTGATTGCATTTCGCCCATCGAAGTAGCCTAGCACGCAAACCTGCATTCCACGCCAATATGGCTCCGGTTCCGGGCCTTCTTGTGTTTGAATGTTAGGGATGACGGAAAACGAATCCGAAAAACAGCTTCTAGAACTCGAAGATTACGCACGGATGGCCCTCGACGAGGCGTCCGAAGCGCTCGGGTCTGACATAGCTCTGCTCGACCTCCGAGGCATCAGCCAGTTCGCTGATTTCTTCGTGATCGCCAGCGGCGAGACGGCACGCCACATTGAGAGCATGGCGGACGACGTCGTGCGCGCACTGCGTAACAACGGGCTTCGAGTTCACCACCGTGAAGGCACCGGGGCCGGCGGCTGGGTGTTGCTCGATTTCCCAGGCGTGGTGGTCCACTTTTTCTCCCGGTCGGCGCGAGAGTTTTACGGTCTGGAACAACTCTGGGCCAGGGCTCCAGAGATCGTGCGCGTTCAGTAAGGTATCAGGCCATGTAGGGGCGGGGTTTGCTCCGCCCGCTCGTTTGATACGCCGGGCACCGTTCCGTTAATTGCAGATACGGTACCGAACGAATCCGTATCCTGAGGCTCTCGAAGGACCGGATTACGCACTTGGCCCCAAGCGCGAATGCAATCCGCACTTACATCCCTCACCCTGCACCCTTTCCAGACCGGGAGAGGGGAATTATTCCGGCGACGCGTCTTCACCCGACCAACGTCATTCCTACACCCGCTACTCGACGATCCAACCGTCGATTGCCCGGGTGTAGTCCACCAGTTCAACGTCGCTGAAGTAAAGCGCAACTTCGCGCGCAGCGTCTTCCTCATTAGCTGACCCGTGGATCACGTTTCGGCCGATGTCGATAGCAAGATCGCCACGTACCGTGCCGGGGGCGGCCTCCGCAGGGTTTGTCGATCCCATCACCTTGCGCGCGATAGAAATTGCGTTCGGGCCATCGAGGCAGATCGCTACCACCGGGCCGGATGTGATGAACGCTACGAGTCCCGGGTAGAACGGCTTGCCCTCGTGCTCACCGTAGTGCTCCGCCGCAAGACCATCCGAGATCTGGAGCAGCTTCATTCCTGCGATTCGGAGACCCGTGGCCTCCAGGCGAGCGATGACTTGTCCGGCGATGCCTCGCTGAACACCGTCTGGTTTTACCAGAATCAGCGTCTTTTCGTTGGCCATATGAGTTCGATTCCTTCTAATTGTTCGGCTATTGGGTTAGCTAAGTAATCGATTAGCTGGCTGGCTAGACAGTCATGACGATTATTTCGCCCTGCTCCCGTCTGGAAGCCGTGGCTTCGGTGTCGAGATGTTGGGAGCGCGGGCGTATGTAATTTCCACTTTTGACGGGTCGCTAGATTCGCCGCTTTCTAACTTCCTCAGGGCGAGGCGTATCAATGAGTCAGCGCTGCGTGTGGGCGCCTCAGCAGAAAGGATACGCGCGCCGGGGACGTGATCGGCTAATTTCTGCGCCGATTCGCCACAGAAAACAGCGTTCTCAGGAATCGCTTCTGCGAGGTCCGCAGGCGTCCCGACACCCTTCTTTTCCAGATCGTAGCCGTTCTGATCGGGAATAAAGAGTCCCCATGCGAGTCCGGTGGACCCGGCATCTATCGCAGCGCAGATCGGGACATC
>CAUZKS010000289.1:0-2926 GCA_963580625.1 Dehalococcoidia bacterium
CAGGCCGTTGGCGGCAGCCCTCTCACGCTTACTCACGGCGATTTCAAGTTAGGAAACCTGTTCTTTTCCTATGACGACAAGACTGTCGAAGTAACGGCGATCGACTGGCAAGAAGTCGGCGCGTACCGGGGTGCCACAGACGTCGCTTACTTCATGTGTTGGAGCCTCAATACCGAGGAAAGACGGCGTACCGAAAACAGGCTACTGGAGGAGTACCACGCGGCCCTTTTGACGGGTGGCGTTCCTGATTATTCTTACGCGGATTTCATCCTGGATTACCGCCGAGGTTTTTTTCGCAACTTACTCGTGCTGATTGCCGCCAACGGCAACATGTCAGATGGAGTTTTCGAGAGCAGCTTAACCCCCGGATTGCAAGCATTGTGCAGCCGAATGCAGACACTGATCGACTGGGACTGCGGCGAGCTGATCCCGGACTAGCCCTCCAAACTTTCAACCTCGTCGGGCGCAACCAGGGTCCCCCTACCCCACACTCATGCGACACCGGCAGTTCCGGGGCAGGCAGCGGGGAGCGTTCGCATTGCCAGACAGAGCAGGCAACTACACCCAGGTGTTGAACTGCCGGGAAGGCAGCGTCCCCATCGGCGGCAGCCAGCCCTGCGCGTCTGACCGGGCCGGGTGCGCGGCAAGCCACTCCTCGTTCATTGATCCGCCCAGGCCGGGAGCTGTCGGTATCGGCAGATAGCCGTCCTGTTGTATCGGAAAATCGCCAATGAAGGCGTCCTGGAACCAGGGCTTCATGCCGCCCTCGTGGATCATGAAGTTTGGCGTAGACGCATCGAGCTGCAATGCAGCGAGCACGTCCATCGGGCCGTGGATAGCATGGGGCTGAAATCCCACGTACTGGGCCTCCGCCATGGCGGCGATTTTCTTCAACTCCATTATCCCACCGCCCTGGATTACGTCAGGCTGGATCATGGCGACGATCTGTCTTTTCAAAAGGTCTTCATAGTCCCATTTGGTGAAAAGTCTCTCGCCTGTTGCGATCGGTATGTTCACCGAGTCAGCAACCCTTTTCAGGGCATCGAGGTTGTGGAAGGGAACCGGTTCCTCGAACACGAATGGCCGATAAGGTTCCATCGCGTTGCCGACCCGGATGGCGGCGGAGGGCGTCAGGCGCCCGTGCACCTCGACGAGAAGTTCTACTTGTTCTCCAACGGCTTCACGGACCGCTTTGAGTGTCGCAATGGCCTTGTGCTCAGCCTCCGCTGTGATGAACTGGCCTTGATGGTCGAACGGGTCGCCTTTAAGCGCGGTGACGCCCTGGGACACGTAGGACATGGCATGTTCCACCGCGGCCTCCGGCGTAATTCCGTCCCAACGTCCGTACGCCCAGATCCTGTCCCTCAAGGGACCGCCGAGCATGTCGTAGACCGGCAGTCCGGCGGCTTTGCCCTTGATGTCCCATAGGGCCATCTCTATACCGCTGATGGCCGATATTTGTATCGGGCCTCCCCTTACGAAGAAGTGGTGGTAAAGCGTCTGCCAGATTTTTTCGATGTGGCCGGCATCTTTGCCGATGACCATACCGCCAAACTCCTCGACCATGGAAGCTACGCTGAGCGGCCCGCACGTGGAATCTCCCCAACCGGTGATCCCTTCGTCAGTATCGACTTTGACGGCCACGTAGTTGGCCGTCGCCTTCATCCCAACGGACTCAAGGTACGGATTGGAAATCGGGTCGGGTGCAAATGGAATCGCTGTGACTGCCGTGATCTTCATGGCGTTGCTCGCTATCTGAATCTCGCCCGCACTGCCCGGCACGTCCGGTTCAACTGCAGGCCGTGTGGATCGTTCGTTAGGTGCAGTCCTCCGCCTCGAGTCCGTAGGGCGACCCAATCGAACGCGCAGGCACCGGTTCTACGTCGTAGTACGCACATCGACGAGTTTAACGAAGGAAGAAGCCGAAAAATGGGAAATGGTGGGTCCGGCAGGGATCGAACCTGCGACCGATCGGTTATGAGCCGACTGCTCTAACCACTGAGCTACGGACCCTGACTTCAAGCTAGGCACAGCAATTTAGTTGCCAGATTACTGACGGCATGATTGCTCGATCCGCGCCTCTACTTGGGTAGACCTCTCCAGATTACCTGATGGAGGGCGCCTGGTGATGCTGGTTGGCGCCAATTGCCCTGTGATGTCGGTCACTTTACGATTGAATCCGGGTGCTAAACTCCCTCGGCCGCGTAGTACTCACCTGTTCACACCCACCTTGAGGAGCCCCTTCGCATGAAGATCACCGACGTCCGAATGGAGGTTTACAGCTGGCCCCGTGAGAAGCCGATCACGAACGGCCTCTACACATACACGCACTCCGGAATTCGGCCGGTGATCATAGAAACCGACGAGGGTGTTACGGGCATCGGCCTTGCTGGCGCCGACCATGTTTCTCCTGAAGTCACCGTGTCCATGGTGGAGCACTTCAAAGAGATTCTGATCGGCAAGGACCCGCTCGATAACGAGCGTCACTGGCACGAGATGTGGCGGCCCAAGCTGGTTGGTCGTCGTGGTATCACGACCCGTGTTCTTGGCGGCATCGACATGGCGCTGTGGGACATAAAGGGCAAGGTCGCCAACATGCCGCTTTACAAGCTGTTGGGCGGCTTCACGAACAAGGTCGATACCTACATTGCGGGTGGCTATTACGAAGAAGGAAAAGGTCTTAAAGAGCTGGGGGAGGAGATGGAGCACAACGTCGATCTCGGCGTTCGTGCTGTAAAGATGAAGGTGGGAGCACTATCGATCAATGAGGACGTGGAACGGGTCCGTGTGGCACGCGAGGCGGTCGGGCCGGATATCAGGCTGATGGTCGACGCTAACAACGCTTATCGCCACTACCAGGCGATCGAGTTCGCCCGAAAGACCGAGAAGTACGATTTGTTCTGGTTCGAGGAGCCGGTCGAGCCGG
>CAUZKS010000290.1:0-2916 GCA_963580625.1 Dehalococcoidia bacterium
TGGCGCCTGAGTTGGAAGACGAAACCGGGATTGATATCGAACTCCGAGCGGTGCGGTCTATCGATCTGGCCATAGACGAGACTGGGTACAAGAAGCTTCAGGAGTCTCTTGCCTGGCAGGCCGAAGAGGACCTTGAGGCCGATTTGCTTGACGCAGCGGGCGTCCGTTCTGAGGAGCCTTCGTTAACCGGTGAACTGGCCGGTGGGCTGCTGCAACGGAGTCATTTCGAGGTCGATTCGTACAAGTACACGCTCGCGCTTGTGACGGCTTTTGAGCGCGCCGGTGGTGTACATATACCGGGTGACGTGGTCGGGTTGCTTCGGGACGGAGGGCGCGTGACCGGTGTGCGACTTGGAAACGGGTCAGAGATCCCCGGCGGCTCCGTGGTGCTGGCGACCGGTCCGTGGTCTGGAGATGGCAGCGAGGGCCTTCCCCATTTTCCGGTCAAACCCAAAAAGGGAGAGATTCTCCGATTGAGATTCCCGGGACGGGATTTCGTCCACCGGGTTTCACTGGGTGGGCACTACATCGCACGCAAGTCGGACGGCCTCGTCTGGGGCGGATCTACCGAGGAAGACGCCGGGTTCGATGACAGGCCTACGTCTGCAGCCCGGGATTCGATCATGGCGGGCATCCTTGCATTAGCACCATCGTTAGAAAGCGCCGAGATCGTGCAACATACGGCCTGCCTTCGACCGGTGTCGTCGGACGAGATGCCGATCCTCGGTGCATTGCCGGGTTACGACGGCCTGTTTGCAGCGAACGGCGCAGGCAAGAAGGGAATTCTCCTGAGCCCCGTGATGGGCCGAATGGTGGCGGGGGCGATCACAGGTGACGTTGGCCGTGACGCGATCCCGGTCGAATTTGACGCCTCACGGTTTTCGTACGGGTAGTTGGACAATCCTGGGTTGTCGTGAAGGTGTCGTAGGCACCCAACGCGATCACCCGACAAGTCATCCTGAGGAGCTTGCGGCGAAGGGTCTGCTATTGGATAAAGGCCGAACATCTGACCTGTTCGCGCTCTACAAACGGCGAGATTATTCTCTTTCCGCTGAGACGCGATCGCACGGAATGGCGGACCAGATTGACGAGATGTTCCAGGAGTGAATCTTCTTCCGGGCGATTAGCTCATTGAGCCGTGTAACCGCCGTCCACGCTCAGCGCCGTGCCGGTCACAAAAGATGCCTCGTCCGACGCCAGGAAAAGCGCGCAGTTGGCGATCTCGATCGCCTCACCGAGCCGACCCATCGGGTGTGCCTCTTCCATCCGCGCCAGTAGCTCCGGGTTGTCACGCAGTCCAGCCGTCAATGCCGTGTGGGCGAAGCCGGGACAGAGTGCGTTAACCCGTATGCCCTCCCGGGCCGTCTTGACCGCAAGGTCCCGCGTGATCTGAAGCACAGCGCCCTTGGAATGTGCGTACGCGCTGAATCCGTCTCCGAGCCATTCAGTGCGTCCGACCAGTCCGTAAATCGAGCTCAGGTTGATGATCGATCCGCCGCCCGATTTCCGCATCGCTTCGACCCCTATCCGGCAAGGCAGCAGTGTGCCGCTCACGTTTATGTCCATCACCCACTGCCATGTCTGGTCTGTGTCGTAATCGGCGGGAGCGCCACGATCAGATACACCCGCAGAGTTGACCAGTATGTTCAGTCCGCCGAACTCCCCGACAATGGCGTCAACAACTCTTTCCACATCGTCACGGTTCGTCACGTCCGCTTGCAACGCAATCGCCCGGCCGCCCGCGTCGTTGATACGCGTAGCTACCGATTCAGCGGTATCAGCGTTCAGGTCGCAGACACCGACCGCCGCTCCTTCTCTGGCGAACAACTCGGAAGACGCCGCGCCGATGCCGGAGCCGCCGCCGGTGATCAGAGCAACCTTGTTCTCTAGTCGCATCGAGCGTCCTTTCTCAAGAATGTGCGAGGCCGATCCATCCGGAGTACGAATTCACGGAATCTGACCTATGGTTCAAAAACTGAACTATCCAGAACTGACCTGTTGAGGCATCGTAAAGATGGGGCGATTGCCGGTCAACGGGAAGCGCCTGTCGGCGGCGAATCCGCGTATCATTCTTGATGATGGCTTCCCAACCCGATAACAGCGCGCCGGAACGCACCACGTATCCGTTCGTTTACGCGCACACCTTCAGGCGTATGTACGCAGCGGTTGTGGACATCGGGCTACTTCTAATTATCATCGTGACGGTACGTTGGGTCACCGGCGGTAACGCCTTTACCGGATCAAACACCGCGCCACAGGACATTTTCATCCTGCTCGGGTATCTGATCCTCTTCACCGGAGTCAAAGGGCAGACGCCGGGCAAGATGGTCGCAGGCATAATCGTCGTGGACGATGAAGGCCATGTGCCGGGTGTTGCGGTCGCTATACCCCGAGAGATGGTTGGAAGATTGATCGCGAGCGCAGCTCTCGGATTGGGGTTGGCGTGGATTTCGCTCGACCCCAAACGCCAGGGATGGCACGACAAGATCGCCGGAACGTATGTCGTGATGAAGCCAAAACATGGACGCCCCAAGCGACCCGGACTCGATGGGTATAACCCTGGAGATTCACGCGGGAAGCAACGGGCCAAACAACGCCCATGGCGGTTCCGCCGCAAAGGCTAGCCATCCCGTAGCAATTCTGAAACTGTTGCTGCGACTGCGCCCGGGAAGTCCGTGTACTCAAGCCCAAGTTCTCTGCTGGCGCGCCCACCGTCGAACTCCGCAGCCCCGATGCGCAGAGCCCGGAACGAGCTGACCGGCGATCGTTTTCGTCTCGACCACGAAACGAACGACCATGCCAACGCCCCGGCGATTGCAAGCCAGTCCGGCAGGTGCACCCTCGGAGGACGACGGCCCGAAGCGGCGGCCAACTCGAAGAAGAACTCCGCTATCGTGACCGTCGGTTGGGCGAGAA
>CAUZKS010000291.1:0-2899 GCA_963580625.1 Dehalococcoidia bacterium
TTCGTTCCAGTGGGGAAGCATCACGTCAGACGAGGCTATGCGATCTATCCGCCTGTTCACAGAAGAAGTGATGCCGCACTACGTGGACGCGCCGGCAGAGGTGTCCGCAGACTAGAGACGGGGGGGGTTGTGGAACTCGCGCCCTTTTCACGGAGAAGTAACGACACGCGTGCGACTGAGGGCAGGGCAAGCGCCGCCCCTAGGTTGGGTTTGGGGCTTTAGCGGCTAGTCCGTTGTGTCTGCTGGATCCACGGCCACCGTCCGCGCATTCAACAGGCCTCCTACCGTCGTCACGATGAACGGCACGGCGTAGGTCAGCGGGATTTTCCAGACCATTGCCATCTGGAAGTTGCCTGAGAGGATAAAGTCCCCCTGGTTGATCGCCGCAAGCACTGTGCCGACGATTAGCGACACAGCCAGCGAGCGTTTCAGCATCGGCCGAAACTCCAAAGCACAACGCAGACAATGTGGGACCCGAGTCGCATTCAACAACATCTCGTAAGCGGTGGTTCCGAGGTCGCGACGACAACGAGCGCAGACGGCAGTTTCTTTTTGTGGCACCGCTGTCATTGCTGTCCGATGTCTCGATTCCTCCGCAGGTCGCCACATTGTGATAGCGATATATACCCGCTTCCACCGTGGTGTCACGAACCGAATATGTGATCTCTAGGGATTTTCGCGTGCCAAGAGTAACTGTTCTCAGTGTGCGTATTTGCCGCAACTCGAATTAGGCGACTCACTCGTTACGATTCAACCATCAGATGGGACGCTAAGAACGTCGTTATCCGCCGGACCGAGTTTCATTACTTTCCAGTCGAGTACATATCGCATTCGGAGCAATGAATACAGCGGCCTATGCGAGGAATGTGGAATGGCCCTGACAGGCGCTCTGATGGCACTAGAGGGCAGGATAAAGCGGCGGTCGCTATCCAAGGGGCCGAAGGTCTAGACGGTGATGGCGCCGAAAACGGCGAACAGGACGGCGGCGTTCAGGCCGGCGGGACGGCCGGTTCCGAGGTCGAAGAGTGGCAGAAGCACTCGCGGAGCGGCATGGGATAGTTAGGCAAAAAGTACCCAATCACCACCTGCTGCACACCGGAAACTAACCAGGTCTCGATTACAATCGAACCAATCGTGAGCCGTTGTGGCTCATCCAATCGTGGGTTCGTTCCGACTCAACATTCCGCACGAGGCTGCAGGTGACAGAAGACCAGACTCTTGGTATCAGGCAAAACGAGGCGTTTTCCAGTTTGCTCGCCGTTGTTCGACGGCTTGAGTGGGAAGGGCTAACGCCTGATGGCGTCGCATGTTGTCCATCCTGTGCCGCCGCCAGGTCTACTGGCTATCACGACATCGCGTGCGAGCTGAAATCAGCGCTTGATGGCGCCACCATGGATAATCGCTGGCCATGGTGTCACTGTGATACCTGCGAATGCCCGAACCAGGTCGACCCTGCTCTATTAGGTACGCTCTGCCAAAACTGCGGCTGTGGCATCCATCATGCCGAGCGTGCTCAGGGGAGCGCGTAGGTTTCAGACGGCCTACAAGTATCAAACGTCCGGACGATTTGGCTCTTCAACGTGCTCTCCAATTAGCGGAATGCTGGAAGCACTCGCTTTGCAAACAGCTCCATCTGCCGCGGCTGGTCGTATGACGCGAATCGCACGATCACTTCGTCGGCCCCCGCGGCGGTGAACTTCTGTATGCGTTCGATAACCCCCTCGGTGTCGCCGTATGGACCCCAACGGTCGCCCCAGAAGTTCAGGCCGTAGTAGTCCGTCACCCAGCGCACGCCCTCTTCTTTGCCGCGAGCGGCGTCCGGATCTAGGTTGACGGTCATGTAGTAGACCGACCGCAGCTCGTCCGGCGATCGGCCGATAGCGACGGCCTCCTCGGCGACCCTTGCCCTTACAGATGCGAACTCTTCCGGGCTGTCTGAAATCGAGATTATCCCGTCCGAAAGCCGAGCCGCACGTGCCGGTTGCCGATCCCGGCCCTCTCCGGAGTGGGTCGCCAGGAGGATCGGTACGCCGGGGCGCTGATACGGACGGTAGCCGAGATTCACGTCATCGAGATCGAAGTGCTTGCCATGGAACGTGACGGAGTCGCCGGACCATAGCCCGCGCATGACCTCGACAATCTCTTCCACCCGAGTTGCCCGGGTTCGTTTTTCCACGCCGGCGGTCGCCCATTCGTTCTGTTGTGCGTCGGTAAAAGCGCCGCCTACGCCCATTGCTAATGTGAGCCGGCCTTCTGATAGCTGGTCCACCGTTGCGGCCGTCTGCGCGAGTAAAACGGGGTGGCGCAATGCAGCCAATAGTACGGACGTGCCCATCCGCACTCTTGAGGTAGATGCGGCCACTGCGGCCAGCGCGGTCAGCGGCTCCAGGCGGGGCTTGGCGACGAGGCTGTCGCCAACCCAGACCGAATCGACCCCGGCATCTTCTGCGAGGCGCGCCATTTTTACGATAAGTCTTGCGTCCGGGGAGTCACCACCGGCCAGAACTACCCCGCGGGTGGGAAGAACGATCCCCAACAATGGTCCACTACCTGTCATTCAGTTCCTTCTTCTACTGGTCCTTTTACTGGATCGCCTGAATTTCCTGGCAGTAATGCTTCCAGTCCGGCCACCTGGATTTCACACCGAAGATCGGCCCAGAGAACTGGCACTAGATCGATGAGCCGTTCCATATCAGGAGCGGTGTCTATGTCCAGCCCGAGTTCTAACCTGAAACTCTCGGGGCGATGATCGACGTAATCGATACCGAGCTGCCTTGCCTGCTGGATATGCCGATCAAAACTAGCCTCACCAAGCAAGGTTGGAAAGGTTGTAGTCAGGTCGACCAGTAGCGCATTTGTACCATCATTCGCCAAGTCCGGGGCGATGACCACCTGCTTG
>CAUZKS010000292.1:0-2882 GCA_963580625.1 Dehalococcoidia bacterium
ATGACCTTACGGCGCATGGACATACAGTTTTACGTGTTGATCGCGTTGCGCCATTAGACGCTCCACATACCCGCGGTCAGGTTGGCGCTTCAACGTTCAAATTCGTGGACACAACTGACCTGGGGCAAGTCATTTCGGCAATGAGCGGATGTGACGCTGTGGTTCATATGGCGGCCATTCCCAACCCGCGAATGGCGCCTGAGTCCGAAGTCTTCAGAGTGAACATGTTGTCCAACTGGGCGGTCTTGGAGGCAGCCGAGATACACGGTGTGCGGAAGATAGTTATGGCATCCTCAGTCAATGCCGTGGGGGCAGTTTTTTCAAAGGAAGTCGCACCAAGACCTTACTTCCCTATTGACGAAAAGCAGCCTACGTTAGCAGAGGATGCGTACTCGCAAAGCAAGTGGCTTGGTGAAGAGATGGCACACGCATTTGTCCGTCGTAATCCGGGTAAATTACAAATAGCTTCTATGCGATTTCATGGGCTCCTAACAAAGGCACGACAGCAGGAAATGCGAATAAGGGTTCGTGATGGTGCACCAGATGAAAACGCAGCAAAACACTTCTGGGGCTGGGTCGATCTGGATGAGGCTGCGGTTGCATGCCGTCTCGCTATTGAAACCCACTGGCAAGGCCATGAAGCCTTTTTCATTAACGCACCGGACACAAGCTCAATGGTCCCTACCATGCGACTGATACGTGAGTCGTATCCGGACGCTGAGATTCAAGGTGACCTTGAGGGGTTCACCTCAGCAATCAGCATAGAGAAAGCGAGACGCCTACTCACTTGGGAACCGACAGTGACGTGGCGTAACTAAGTGCACAAGGCGAGAATTTATATTGCTCGCCTTGTGCATAGGTTGTCTAAAGTGCTAGGGCCGTAGAAAATTCTGGAACACCTTCCCATCGACCTGCGTCAGTAGCCCGCATTACTGCTATCCGCTTGATTACCTCAGGGTTTCCGAGTCCGTGCGGTGGCCGTCCTGTGAGCACCAGCAGTACGTTCTCGGCCTGCTTGCGTCCGCCTTCGACACCGGATGTCGGTGAAGCGCCGGCGATGTGAGGCGTGACGATCAGGTTGTCGATGCCCAGTAACGGATCCTCGGCGTCGATCGGCTCGGTTTCAGTCACGTCTAGGCCCGCTGCCTCGATCTGCCCGCTTTGTAGCGCGATCTGAAGTGCAGCAGGGTCCACGAGCGGTCCACGTGCACAGTTAACAAGGATCGCGGTCTTCTTCATCCGGGACAGCGTGTCCGAGTTGATCAGGTGGCGCGTCTCGGCTGTAGATGGCGTGTGGATCGTTATGTAGTCGGCCGTCGTTAACAGCTCATCAAGAGACACAAGCTGCACACCATAAAGGTCTGCCGTCGTCTGCGGGACGTAAGGGTCGTACGATATGATCCGCTCAGGACCGAAACCACGAATTCGTGACGCAAACGCCCGTCCGATGTTGCCGAGGCCGATGATACCGACGGTGCTGCCGGCGATCCGGCGCAGGTTTGACCGGAATGCGGCTATGGAGGCCGGGTCGTCGCTCCACTTGCCCGCTTTGACCGCCCCGTCCGTTTCTCGCACCAGTCGAGTCAGAGAAAGCAACAACGCCATTGCGTGGTCGGCAACCTCGGAGGTGTTGATGCCAGGTGTGTTGCAGGCGAGTATTCCGAGTTCGGTCGCCGCTGCAAGGTCGATCGAGTCGACGCCCACACCGGACCGACTGACGATCTTCAAATTGGGACACGCCTCCAGGACCTCCCGGTCCGTGAGCGGAAGCGTTCCGATCATTGCGCCATCGACGTCCCGAAGGATGTCAATGTAATCGGCCTTTGAGGTCGTCGAGTCGACCAGTGTCTGGGAGAACTCGATCCCCGCGGCCTCGAACATGCTGGTATCGGCCATAGGACGTGAGACGTTGACGACTTTGAGGGCCATGTGGGAAGGGTGTCCTTAATTCGTGTGTCGGGTGCAGATGAATGTGTGGGCTGTCAATAAGGCCGAAGTATAGAGCGAACTCAGACAGGGACAAGCGACGCCGAGCGCATCTCGGGCGTGCCTAAGGTTGACGCGGCGCGAGTCGAGAAGACCAGAACGAAGGATCGCCGGTTCCGGGGAATCCAACGGGATCGATCAAGCCACGTGGCGGGTCACCGGCCTCGACGCGCTTCAGATTGTCAGCGACCAGTGCGGCTATGGCCTTCAAGACGACCTCGCGATCGGTCGCATCCGCCAGCTCTGTGATCACCTTGTCCTGTCCGGATAGTGGGCCCGGCTGGCTATCCGGGTATGTCTCCATCACCCCCAGTGCCACCGCGCCAAGCTTCCTGGACGCAAGCGCTTGAGCCACGTCTGATTCGTCTAGCGCCTCCGGAAGGCTAGTGTTCACTAGAACGGCGCCGGGTTTCATCAACTTCAACTCGCGATCGCTTATGACTCCGGGCGTGTGTGGTGTGTCGCTCACGTGGACCGAGACGACATCGGAGTTTAGGAGCATTCGGTCCAGGCTGTGTCGGCGTGCCCCCACTTCAGTTGCGTAGCCCTGTACCACCGTTCGGACGTCGTGATACACGATAGATGCGCCGGCCTCGGCGAAATGACGAGCGACCTCGATACCCACGTTACCTAGCCCGACTATCCCGATGACCAGTTCGCTTATCGGTCGGGCCCGTTGACCGGCGAGCGCCAGCGCCGCATGAATCAGAGACACAGTGTGTTCGGCTACAAATGGGGCGATTACCGGCGCGGCGTTGGCGACGGTCAACCCGTTCGCCTGCAGGGCGTTTACGGCGAGCGACGATTGCCGACACCCCGTGAACTGGACGAATTGGATTTCGCCGTCTTCTGATGCCAGTTCACAGGCTGCTTCGGCGCCCGGACCCAACACCAGT
>CAUZKS010000293.1:0-2877 GCA_963580625.1 Dehalococcoidia bacterium
GCGCCGGCGTATTACTCGGTGGTCGAGCTGGTGCGTTCACGGTTCCCGGGGGCGATCGTGATCGGCTGCTCGGCCGGCGGCGTCATTGGTGCCGGGCACGAGGTGGAAAAGACGCCGGGCGTGGCGCTGACCGCAGCCAGTCTGCCGGGCGTGGTCATCACGCCATTCGAGTTCGAGAAAGAAGAATTGCCAAATCCGGACGCATCGCCAGACGCCTGGGAAGCGTTAATCGGCGTTCCTGCCTCGGATCACCCGAGCATCGTTCTGCTACCTGACCCGTTCACCCTTCCATCGGAAGCACTGGTCGAGGGTCTGGACTACGCCTACCCGGACTCGGTTAAGATCGGCGGCCTTGCCAGCGGCGGCACCGTAAATGGCGCCAACGCCCTCTTCTCAAACCGCGGCACCCGCCGATCCGGAGCCGTGGGCGTCGCGCTCAGCGGCAACGTGGTGGTCGATAGCGTCGTCGCCCAGGGTTGCCGTCCGATCGGGACAGCGATGGTCGTAACAGGTTCCAACGACAACGTGATCACGAAACTTGATGGCGAGCTGCCTCTGGACATTCTGCGCAGCCTGTTTGACGAGGGCGACGAACGTGAGAAACGACTGATCAGGCGCTCGTTGCAGATCGGCATCCTGATGGACCCGTTCCAGGATCAGTTCGAGGCGGGGGATTTTCTGATCCGGAACGTGATCGGCGCGGACGGCGACAACGGGGCGCTCGCCGTCGGTGAGCGAATTCGTGAGGGCCAGGTGGTACAGTTCCACGTCCACGACGCCACATCGGCCAGCGATGACCTGGGTGCGAGTCTCATGCGCTACGCCAACGACCACCCGGACACTGCGCCATCGGGCGCTCTGTTGTTCTCCGGC
Source organism: Dehalococcoidia bacterium (assembly GCA_963580625.1). Taxonomy (GTDB): domain Bacteria; phylum Chloroflexota; class Dehalococcoidia; order Lucifugimonadales; family Lucifugimonadaceae. The sequence continues at coordinate 874 of CAUZKS010000293.1, forward strand.
CTCGGTCGCGGTGAGCGGCTGTTTGGGAGGGTTGACCACGACACTGACCTGTTCCAGTCGGTGGTCGGCTCCATGCCGGTAACAGGCTTCTTCTGCAACGGCGAGATCGGGCCGGTCGGCGGCTCAACCTTCCTGCACGGTTACACCAGTTCCTTCGCTCTGTTCAGTCCAAAGGAGCCGACCGCGGTTTAGGACGGACGGGCTTATCGCGGCGTAAACTTCCGGCCTGATTCAGACTTATTACTGATAGGCCGGAGGTTCATTTTGTGGCTGCGACCACCAATCATGACGGCCGATTCACGGGCCGCGTCGCCGTCGTTACGGGGGGAGCGCTCGGCATCGGCGGCGGGACCGCTCGACTGTTGGCTGCACAGGGCGCCAGTGTGTTGGTCGCCGATGTGAATGACGAGGCGGCAAACGCCAATGTGGCCGGCATTACGGCCAATGGCGGCTCGGCGAAGGCCATCCACACGGATGTCGGTTCGCACGAGGCCATCAAGGAGATGATCCAGACAGCCGTGGACGATTGGGGTCGGCTCGACATCCTCGTACAAAACGCATACGGCGGTGGGCAGCGATCAAATGGCAGCGCTGTTGAGGTCGCGGAAGAAGACTGGGACCACAGCATGGGGCTGCTCACAAAAGCTCTCTACCTGGGCGCAAAGTACGCCGTCCCCGAGATGTCCAAAACAGGCGGAGGCAGCATCGTCAACCTGGCCTCGGTGCATGGCATCCTGATGGCTCCTGGCAAACTGGTCTACGAGGCCGGCAAGTCCGCCGTGATCGGCATGACAAAGCAGATGGCGATCGACTTCGGCCCACTCGGGATCCGGGTCAACTGCATCCTCCCCGGCCACATCGTCACCGAGGCCAGCCAGGCGGCCACGTGGGACCGTACACCGGGTGGGCTCAAGTTTTTCGAGCAGCAATACCCGGTACGACGAACCGGCGTCCCGGAAGACGTTGCCAACGCAATCTCTTTCCTGTGCTCTGAAGACGCGTCCTTCATCACCGGCCACCCCCTGGCAGTCGACGGCGGATTGACGATCCAGTTGCAAGAAGACCTCGGCATCGCCCTCGGCAAGTACGCCCGAGAGAACGATTTCGAAATGCCCTACTAGTCCGATGTCGCACCGCATTTATTTCAAAGTCGGACAGCGTTAGGCGGGAAACATACGTAATGAGCAGATTTGACGGACAGGTCGCCATCGTCACAGGCGGGGCTCTGGGAATCGGCGGTGCTACCGCAAGACGGCTCGCGTCCGAGGGCGCAAAAGTGCTGATCGCCGATTTCAATGACGAGGCGGCGACGGCAAACGTAGCCCGCATCACCGAGGGTGGCGGAACGGCGTTGGCCGTCAACACGGATATCTCAAAGCATGACGATATCCGCAACGCCGTAGAGACGGCCGTTCAAGAGTGGGACCGGCTGGACATCATCGTCCAGAACGCCTTCCCGACCGACACCAGAGATTCACCATGGTGGGGCAGCGCCGTGTCGGTCCCCGAAGACGGTTGGGACCTTGGCATGTCGATGCTGACCAAAGCCCTCTACCTCGGCGCCAAGTACGCCGTTCCTGAGATGGAGAAAACCGGCGGCGGAAAAATCGTGAACCTGGCCTCGGTACACGGCCTGTTGATGGCTCCAAACTCTCTTGTCTACGAGGCCGGTAAATCTGCCGTCATCGGCATGACACGCCAGATGGCGATCGACTTCGGCCCGCTTGGCATCCGGGTCAACGCCATCTGTCCAGGGCACATCGTCACCGAAGGACTCGGGAAAATGTGGGAAGACAACGCCGAGGGGTTGAAGTTCTTCGAGCAGCAGTACCCGGTCGGTCGGACCGGTCTGCCGGAGGACATCGCCTCGGCAATCGCATTCCTGTGCTCGGAAGAGGCGTCCTTCATCACCGGCCACCCGCTAGTGGTAGATGGAGGGCTATCGATCCAGCTACAGGAAAACCTGGGCGTGGCGCTCGGCAAATATGCCCGGGAGAACGAGTT
>CAUZKS010000294.1:0-2846 GCA_963580625.1 Dehalococcoidia bacterium
ATCACAAGAATTCATCAAAATCAGATCTTCAAAATGATTTTGGACTTGTTCTTGCCTTGAAAGATGTTTCACTCGATATTATTCGAGGGGAAACGTTTGTCGTAATGGGCCTTTCAGGATCAGGTAAATCGACACTGGTACGTTGTCTGAATGGTTTGATTATCCCTACCTCCGGCGAGGTCAATATACTCGGGAATAATCTCTCCGAAATAACCGATGATGAGCTGACTCAACTTCGACGAAACAGCATAGCAATGGTGTTTCAGCATTACGCACTGTTCCCACACCTCAGTGTCCTTGAGAACACCGCGTGGGGCCTCGAAATACAGGGTGTCGGACGGCGGGTCCGCAACCAGCGGGCGCAGGAAAAACTGGACCTCGTCGGCCTCCAAGGTTGGGAGGGCAACTACCCCGTCGAACTCAGCGGCGGCATGTTGCAGCGGGTCGGTCTTGCACGCGCCCTCACCTTGGAGCCGGAGATCCTCCTGATGGACGAACCGTTCAGCGGGCTGGATCCACTCATTCGCCGAGAGATGCAGGATGAACTGGTCAGCCTTAAAGAGAGCCTACACTCCGGGCAATCCCAGACCACGATCGTTTTCATAACCCATGACCTCGATGAAGCCCTGAAAATAGGCGACCGTATCGCCATCATGAACGGCGGTGAGGTTGTTCAGCTTGATACGCCGGACCAGATCGTGTTGAACCCGGCAAACGAATACGTTGCCAGCTTCACCGAGGGTGTTCAATCGCAGTCCGTTCTGACGGCGGGCGACATGGTCTTGCCGAGCTCCGCCACCGCAGTGCCCGGAAACTCGCCTGAGGAGGTTCTACGGGTTGCTCTGGACAACGACTGTTGTTCCAACGTCCACATCACCGACGATACCCAGCTCTTTAAAGGCGTGATCACGGTGGCTAATGCCATCAAGGCCTTGGAGGCAGGCGCCGCGACCGTCGAGGAGTACGTGGAGTCACCCACGACCTTTAAAGCCGGTGATACATACGACGACGTATTGCCATCTGTGCTGGCCCATCCATCTTGCCTCCCGGTGGTGGACGACGACGGTCAACTGGTTGGCCTAATTGATTCGACCTCCCTGGCGGCGACTTGGAAACCTGACAGCCCGAGGATCCCCCGCGAACTGGCTTCGATCGTGCATGAGGGAATCGAGCAGGCTCTCGGGAAAAGCTCAGCTGGGAAGGGGAGCTAAAAATGGCCGTGAAAGACATCAACCCGAACGGTTTCAGATATCTCCGCCGCGCGTGGGATTCCGCGAGGCTTCGGAAACGGTCGAGAGGGTTTAGCGCTTCAGGTCGAAATCCTTTCGGCGTAGGGCAAACGGTTCCAGCCCTTGAAGGGGAATCCCCGAATAGGGACATGGCTTCCAAGGTCCTTCACTACGCCACGCTTCGCCTACGCCTCCCGGCCTGGGGATGGGCGGCCCTGCTCATAAGCATTATTGTCTGGTACGCGCTGCCGATTCCGCATTGGCCGAACCTAGCAGGGTTCCTTGTCATCTGGTTCCTTGTCCCCGCCGCGCCGTGGTTGCGTGTTCTCGGGATCGGACTCTTCATCGGCACATTCGTAACGTTGCTGGGAGACGCAGGCAGCGTGCCCGAAAGCTGGTTGATAGGTAAGGATATTGGGAACTGGCTCGATGATCGTGTCGATTGGATGGTCTCCCACTGGAGGCCGACACTGAAAACCGGCAGCGATGAATTCCTCAGACGTGCGCTGCTCCCGCTGGAAAAGTGGTTGCTCGCGCTTCCGTGGTGGCTGGTGATAGGCGTTACCACCGCCATTGCTTACAAAGTTATCGGCAGGAGGCTCGCAATAGTTACGGCCAGTCTGCTCCTCGTCCTCACGGTCCTGAACTTGATGGAACCAGCCCTCTCGACATTTGCAATCGTCGTCATAGCGACCTTCATCTCCGCAGCGCTTGGAATTCCGCTCGGCATCCTTTCGGCGCAGAGCAACCGGTTCCAGTCCGTTCTAAGGCCCGCACTGGATACGGCACAGACGATGCCAAGCTTCGTTTACCTGGTGCCGGTGGTTATGCTCCTGGGTATAGGCAAGGTGCCGGCCGTCATCGCCACGGTCATATACGCAGTGCCGCCCATGATCCGGCTGACGGATCTCGGGATACGCCAGGTGGATCCAGAGTTACTGGAAGCCGCACGCTCATTCGGCGCGACTCGCATGCAACTTCTTTTGAAGGTCCAGGTTCCCCTGGCGATGCCGACTATCATGGCGGGACTCAACCAGACGGTCATGATGGCACTCGCGATGGTGGTGATTGCATCGATGATCGGAGCGAGGGGTCTTGGAATCGAGGTGCTGAATGGCATCAATCGGCTCGACTTTGGGCGTGGCCTCCTGGGAGGCATAGGAATCGTGATCATGGCCGTGGTGATCGACAGGATCAGCCAGGGTCTGGTGAAGGACCCGATGGCGCGAGACGGCGCCGGAGAAGGCGAAGACGCCAGATAATCCGTGCGCAGCAATCGGGCTCTGGACGGCTGATAAAAAAGGAGAGTGTCCCGGGGACAGACATGTGCCGTATCACCGGTTTGGCGTGAGCGGTACTATTAAGATGAGAATTACCTACCCAAGCAAGGATCAAGTTGGAATTGACAGATACATATAAACGAAAATTCAAGCTCTGGATGATGTTGACCGCTCTCGCGGCTATCGCTGTCATCGGTGCCGCGTGCGGCACCGATGAACCAGAAGTGAAAGCGACGATCAACCTCGCGGACACTCAATTTGAGTCACTGTGGATCAACAACGCCGTGGCCGAGTTCGTCATCGAGGCGGCCTACGGCAACCCGGTTGAGGCGATCCC
>CAUZKS010000295.1:0-2837 GCA_963580625.1 Dehalococcoidia bacterium
AGCATGGGGCCAGGATATTGACCTCGTGGCCTCTAGCCGTGAACTGATCGGCGAGGCGCGCGATGTGGGTCGTTACGCCACCCGGGTAGGCAAAATCATAAGGGGAAACCAGAGCGATCTTGATCTACTCATCCCTCCACGATTTATCGGGTCACTTTGCATACCCGGGCAGCGATTGGGACTTATCTAGTCACCGGCTACTTGCTGCACATCAGCAACGCCGCTGAACTTCCTCGGGGTGAAGTTATTCTCGGGGTTCATCTCTCCGCCCGCAAATAGCTCGACCATCTGTCGGGCCTCGTCGTCCGTGTACTGGACCGGCGGCGACTTCATGAAGTAGGCGGATGGAGCCTGGATTGCGCCGGAGATGCCGTTGTCCATGGCGATCTTCGCGCACCTGATTGCGTCGACAGCGACTCCGGCGGAGTTGGGGCTGTCGTGTACCTCGAGCTTAAGCTCCACGTTGAGCGGGACGTCGCCAAAGGATGTGCCTTCAAGACGAATGTAAGCCCATTTGCGGTCCTGGAGCCATGGCACGTGGTCGGACGGGCCGATGTGCACGTCGTCGGTCTTGATCTCCTGCTCCAACTGCGACTTCACGGCAGCGGTCTTCGAGATCTTCTTGGATATAAGGCGGTTTCGCTCAAGCATGTTAAGGAAGTCCGTGTTGCCACCAAAGTTGAGCTGGTAGGTGCGGTCAAGCTGCACGCCGCGGTCTTCAAACAGGCGGGTTAGCACGCGGTGGACGATGGTCGCCCCGACCTGGGACTTGATGTCATCGCCGACGATCGGCACGCCACGGTCCTCGAACCGTTTCTGCCAGTACGGCTCACGAGCGATGAACACGGGGATGCAGTTGACGAAGCCGACGCCGGCCGCGAGCGCCTGCTCTACATACCACTTGGTGGCGTCTTCAGAACCGACCGGGAGGTAGCTGATCATCACATCAACCTCCCGCTCACGCAGGATGCCGACGATGTCAGCGGTCTGGCCGCCAGGGGTGGTCGAATCGTGGTTTACGGTGATCACGTCGGACAGGTACTGGCCGATACCGTCGTGCGTCATACCGCGGTCTACAGTAACGCCGGTATGCGGCACGTCGTGGAACTCGACGGTGTTGTTCTGGCCAGAGCGGATCGCCTCGGACAGGTCCTTGCCGACCTTATCAACGTCCACGTCGAACGCTGCGACCACATCGATATCGCCGATGTGGTACGGGCCGAGCACGGTGTTCATGATGCCCGGGATGTCGATACCATCTTCAGCTTCCCGGTACTTGTGTACGCCCTGGATGAGGGAGGAGGCGCAGTTGCCCACTCCTACGACGGCGACGTTGATTTTGCCCAATTTGTGACCCCTGTTGTTCTGGTGTTCGGCCCGCTTTTCCTGGCGCGCGATCTTTGAAGTCTTTACGATCAACGAATACTACGGACAGCTGGCGGGCGAATTGGGCGGTTTACTCGACGAATCGATTCGCAAAGTTCCGGAACTTTCCTGTTATCTCAATCACGTCGAGCTAGATGTTGACCTTGACCGTATCCGCTACCTGTTCAAGTGTCTGGACGGAGATGTAGGGGTTTGAACCGCCCCATACGTACTCGAAATGGTTCCGTAACACCCGGTAGTAATGGGATTCGGCAGACAGCTTCAAGATCGGTACAAGCCCATCGATCGATGAGCCATCGAGGTCCGAGTCTGGCTTGCCGAAGTGGTAGGTCTCCACAAAGCAGCAGGATTCGGTCATCAACAGGTACACGGACGGCCAATGATCTGCGAACCGGACATCAAGGCTGGCGTTTTTGCTTTCATGGGCGGTTCTTCTGAGCGATGAGATCACGTTCAGGCTGCGCCAACTATCGCTGAATAGGGGACCGGCGCGGAAGCTGGATTCATCCACGAACTGCTCCCCGATCTCGGCGACGGCACGGGCGCGTGCGAAATCGCTTAAAGGGTGGACGAGCAGGGCACGTACGGAGATATCTCGGTCTTCGTTCATCATGCGTCGAAGTACGGGCGTGTAATCGATATCTCCGAAGAACTCCCGGAGGCCGATACCGTGCAACAGCACCTCGCCTCGCGCCTCCTCAAGAGCCTGACCGATGGCGCGTTTTGTCTCGAAGCTGCCGCTTCTCGGCAACAGCACAGCTTCAATGCCGGTACGAATAGCGCCCTCGGCGACTGTGTTGATCCTGCTCAGCGTGTCGAGTTCTTGCGCTTCTGTTGGCACGTTGGGGTTTTCGAAGGGTCGCCCAACATGCCGCCCCCCCCTGACATCTCGGGATCCGGGTTGCGAGTACACCGGTGTGGAGGGGGGAGTTGCACTCGCACTCCCGGGAGTCGCCAGCATGGCTTCCAGCGCTTCCTCCGTTACAACCCAGGTGCGTCCCAGTTTCGTTGCAGGGATCAGCCCCTGTGTGAGCCACTTGTATACGGTCTTCTCGCTAACGTTCAGCCGCGCCGCGACGTCACGAACTTTTAAGCTGGGCATCTATTACCTACCCTTTGTGGACCGCAGAATCACGACAATAAGTCCAGTATATTCTAGAAAAGATATGAAAAGAGGTGAAAACGGCTGTTAAGGGCGTTAAATGGTAATGAATATCTGATCAAACGGATATAGGTCTGGATGAATGTGCGTCATCGCTGTACTTAACCACCCTCTAACTCCTTCCTACATTGGAAGGGCACTGGGAAGTCTCCCGATGTAGGAGGAAGGAAGTTTGGAGGTGGGCGCGACGCGGGAGCTACAGTCGTTGACCGCAATCAGCAACGCTTAGACGTTCTAGAGAGGCCGGGTCCCCCCTGGCCCGACTGCTAATCCTCTTCGCCGGTCTTCG
>CAUZKS010000296.1:0-2802 GCA_963580625.1 Dehalococcoidia bacterium
AGACGAACTCTCCGTTCTCAATCAGGTCCGGAGCGACCAGCTTTGCGATGTTTATCGGCACGGCAAACCCGACGCCCGAGTTTTGTCGGCTGTCGCTGCGGATCTGGGCGTTGATTCCAATCACCTCGCCGTGCCTGTTGAGCAGCGGGCCGCCGGAGTTGCCCGGGTTGACCGCTGCGTCAGTCTGGATTACATCTGGCGTCGTGAAGCCCTGATTACCGCTGCGGATGCTGCGGCCAACTGCGCTCACGATTCCCTGGGTCAACGTGAACTCCTCGCCAAACGGGTTTCCGATGGCGATGGCGATCTGTCCCGGTACCGCCGTGTCGCTGTCGCCAAGCTTGATCGGCTTGAGCTTATCGTCCGTGTCCACCTCCAGCACCGCCACATCTGCATCGGCATCCTCGCCGATCACCGTTGCCTGGTAGGCTCGGCCATCCGAGAAGGACACTTCGACGCTCAGGGCGTTCGCGATGACGTGCTGGTTGGTCACGATGTGGTTCTGGTCATCCCAGACAAATCCGCTGCCGCTCCCTCCGCCCGCGGCCGTCGAGACCGTGATCTCCACGATGGAATCTAAAGAATCGGCGAACAAGCCGCTAATCACGGACTCAAACGCTGCGACGATCTCGTCAGCCGTGAATGTTTGTGCCAGTTTGGGCTGCTGTGATTCTGAGGGAATATCGCCGATGACCGCTTCAACGGACTCGCCGTCCGACGCGGCTATCGCCTGTCCGGCGTCCAGTCCCGTACTCGCCTTGTCAACTGGAAGCGAGACAGTTGTGGCCGGGACGGATTTTGTAACATCGGCCACTGAGGTATCGTCGCCAACACTCGTACACGCAACGGCGGCCACGAGCACGAGCGTTCCGGCCCAGCCAAGCATTGCCCTAGGGCCTACGAACCCGGAGATAAATCGGGAGAGATTATTTGTGTGGATGGCTGCGATCAGCGGCATTCCCTAGTCTCCGTTCATGTGTCGCTATTGGGTCGGGATGCCTGTAGCAGTGCATTCTGTCGGTCCCGATGATGTGCATGTAATTTAGAGGCCAGACGTCCGGAAACTGTGAAGATCCCGGCGTCAATGGGACCAGTCGGCGGCTTCAGACGTTGCCAGACGTGAAATCGCACACAACGTATTCTGCGCACCGGGTATCTCGGGTAACGGGTGGCTTTCCCGCGATCACCTGTGGGCAATTCTGCACCTCCCCCTCAAGCCACCAACCGATCTTGAATGGTTATACGAAGAGAACTCGTTTCGCGGTTGGTTCTTTCGACACGGAGATGATCGACACCCTCACGAGGGCCTCGCTCGTCGCCCTCGGTTGTGGAACTTTCCGTCGGTCGCTTGAACACATGACTGCGTGATTTTTCCTTTGAACCGGGTAGATGCCCTCTACCAAACGCAGTGAGCATCTGGAATACCATCTCGCGTCGCGCGGGCGGTGACAATTATTTCGTGGGGCGTCAGGACAAATGAACGCTTGTTAGTCACGCCGATAAGATTCCAATAAGGCCTGAACAGGTGCGGAATGAATCCAGGAACTTATCTGGAGCGCAGTCCCGGTTGATTTCAGACACTCGGAAATAAAAACGGACGCCCCGTCGGCCCGCCTTCTCGTAAGAAGAGACCGAACGGAGCGTCCGATGTTGTGCATATCCAGCGGCCGGGGTTACTCCTCGCCCTCTTCGCCTTCGTCGCCTTCTTCGCCCTCTTCACCTTCTTCGACCTCCATGCCCTCGCCGACTTCTACGGCAGCGGTACGGGTCATGGCGATTCGGGCGACAACCTGGTCTGGCGAGCTGATAGCTACGACGCCGTCCGGGAGGATAAGGTCCTCTACACGTATGTTGTCTCCGATGTTCTCGAGCCCATCGATGGAGACTTCGATCTCGTCGGGCACTTCCAGGGGAAGAACGCTGACCGTCACGGTTCGTATCCCCCGCAGGAACTGACCGCCACCGCCACGGGTCGCTGGCGCCTCGCCGACCATGGAGAGCGTCACCTCGGCCGAAACCGGCACGGTGGCGTCCACCCTGATGAAGTCCACGTGCTGGAGTTCACCGGTTACCGGGTGTTTGGCGATCTCGCGTATAAATGTCAGGGCTTTCTCGCCCCCGCCGACCTCGATAGCGATCGGCTGACCACGCCCGGCCGTGTTGACGGCGGCACGCAGCGCCTGAGTTTCCGCCTGAAGCGTAAGCGACTCTCCGCCACCGCCGTAAAGGTGGACCGGGGTGATCCCGGAACGACGAAGCGCCCGAACCTTTTTGCCAGTTACTTCGCGTGGGTCGACGGAAAGGGAGACGTTATCGGTTGCCATATCTCAATTACTTCAGCCGCGACCGGGGCGAGCCTGGTCTGCGGAGTCTAGATTGCGGAATATCAAGGGAGCCGAAGGCGCAAGACCAACGGCTCAAGGATAGAAGCCCGCGCACGCAGGCGCAGCGATAAATCGTAACACGAGGCAGAGTCCATCCACACGCTCTGCTCCGCCAGAATCGGTGCCCATGAGGTCAGATCCTCGGGATTTTACGTTTGAGACCCGGAAAGAGGATATCCAATCAGGCCTTTCGCTACCTCCTGTATACTTGGGTTACGTTCGAACGGGCGTACGGCAGAACGTGTCGATCACCCTGAAGCGCAAGCCGCCGAAACCCGGCACGGGACGCTGTCGTGCTAGTTCCTATGAAAGTGGATTACGGTCTACGGGTGTTGATGCACCTCGCACAGACCCCCACGCTCGTTCCGGTTTCAGCGAGGGAGATAGCTGATCAGCAGAAAATCCCTGAAACCTATCT
>CAUZKS010000297.1:0-2753 GCA_963580625.1 Dehalococcoidia bacterium
TAACCGCAACGGATGAGATCCGGGCCACAAGCTGTTGACCGGGCAGCCATGGTGATTAAGGAGACGCATCGTAGGGGCGGACTGGTATCCGCCCCTCACCCGTACTACCCAGGTGCGCACTGCAACGGCAACAGGGGACTTTGGCACGGAGAGATAACAGCAAGGACCGAGCGGTCATCAAGGTAAACCGACAATGCGCTGGCACGATTTGAAGTAAAGTCTCCAAAGGCCAGAGTTTTCCAATCCGTTTCAGATATCAAAGGATCTTCCATTGAAAATCACCGACATAACCGTCACGCACTTGAAGACCGGCAAAGGATTGCTCCGGGTACAGACGGATGCCGGGGTTGAAGGATGGGCAGAATCTCCGGGCACGAACCCCGGTGTTCCAGGAAAGAACGGTGCCATCTTTGAGGCGTACCTGGAGAGCGTAATCAAGCCGGTCCTGATCGGCGAAGACCCGCTTCAGATCGAACGTCACTGGGAGACTCTGGCGCTCGGCAAGGACGATCGACTCTTCAAACTCCCGGCGAACGTCGTCGGCGTGATCGATGTGGCTTTATGGGACCTGATGGGCAAAGAAACTGGATTGCCGGTATACACACTCATGGGTGGAGCAGCTCGAACCGACATCGAGCTGTACTGGTCGACCGGATCAGGTTGGCAGATGCAGCCGGACGAAATGCTGGCGCTCGTCCAAAAAGGCTGGGACATGAACTTCCGGGCTTTCAAGATTCGGATGGACTGGAAGGGTTGGAGACAGGACGCCGATCCGGAGAAGGATTACCAGATGTTCAAGCTGGTCCGAGAGTTCCTGTCGGACGGCAACTACCTGGGCTTTGACGCCAACAACGGCTACTCGGTCTCCACCGCAATCCAACAGGGACGGCGATTCGAAGAACTGGGGATCGACCATTTCGAGGAGCCGATTCCCAACTGGAACCTGACAGGTCTAAAACAGATCGCAGACACTCTGGACGTCGCCATTTCGGCCGGTGAACAGGACGCCTTTCGCTGGTGGTTCCAGAGTCTGATCCTGCTCGGCGACCCTGACATACTCCAACCGGACATCCTCAGTGCAGGTGGCCCGTCTGAGGTGAAACGAATCTTTGACATGGCGACCACGCTGGACAAGCCGGTGATGCCGCACAGCCCGCAGGCGGGTATCAACAGCATGGCTTCGTTACATGTGTTCTCAACGGTCCAGAACGGCACCCGCCCGCACGAGTTCTCCACCGAATTCTCTGGCCCTCTGGACGATGTCGCGAACCTCTATGGTGATAGCGTCATCCCGAAGAACGGGCACATGATCCTGAGTGACAGGCCGGGATTGGGAATTGAACTAAATGAGAAGGCGGTGGCGGACCTTACCCTGAAATAGGGAACGCGGATTGGCCACAATTATTTTCGCCAAATATCCAGAGGCATCCCAGCACATGAAGATCACCGACATCAAACCGTACGCCGTGTGGGTCGGGCGCCGGAACCAGATGCTCGTCAAGGTCGAGACCGACGAAGGCATTTACGGGTGGGGGGAGTCCGGATTTTCGGGTCGGGAGCTCGGTGTCAAAGGGATCGTGGAGCATTACCGGGAGTGGCTGATTGGGCGTAACCCGATGCGTAGAGGGGCGCTCTGGCAGGAGATGTATCGAAGCCAGTATTTCGAGGGCGGCCGCACGATGACCGCCGCCATTTCGGCGATCGACATCGCCCTGCACGATATCGTCGGCAAGAAGCTTGGCGTGCCCGTATACGAGCTGCTCGGTGGCAAGAACCGGGAGCAGATCCCGGTGTTTGCAACGACGTCGGCCCCGTATGGCCAGGAGATGATTGAACAAGCGAAAGAGTTCATGGCACGGGGAATCAACGCTTTTCGAATGTCATACGACAAGATGGACATCGAGGGCAGCGGTCTGTTCGAGCCACGGGAATCGATGGCGAACTCGGCCGAATGGTTGATCAAGACGCGTGAGCAGCTCGGCAATCGTCCCGTCATAGGAATCGACTATCACCACAGGTTAAATGTCGCCGAAACTGCATCGTTCTGCCAGATGATGCCGACCCATACCCTGGACTTTATCGAAGAGCCGATTCGTGACGAGACGCCTGAGGCATATGAACAGCTTCGCACCCTGACCGACGTCCCGTTTGCGATCGGCGAAGAGTTCGCCTCCAAGTGGCAATTCCTGCCATACATCGAGCGCGGGATTACCAACTTTGCCCGGGTGGACATATGCAACGTTGGCGGGTTCACGGAGTCGATGAAGGTGGCCGGCTGGGCCGAGGCACACTACATCGACCTGATGCCGCACAACCCGCTCGGCCCGATTTGCACAGCGGCTTCCGTGCATCTCGGTGCGGCCGTACCGAACTTCTCATGGCTTGAGGTCAACATGGATCGTGCCGCCAGTCCGGACTTTGATATCTTCCCGGAGCAGATCGTCTTTGAGGGCAACGGCTACAGAGTCCCGCACAAACCCGGACTCGGCATTGAGGTAGACGAAAGCAAGCTGGACGAACCACTCAAGTTCTGGGAGCCGCCGCACCCGCACCGAGAGGACGGATCCCACACCAACTGGTGACTGAACCGCCCCGGGTTTCATGGAGACTCGTTTAGTTGGGTTCCAGCCATATCGCGATACGTGAACTGTAGTAGTTGGATTCATACTTGGCCGGTGGGACGTAGCCGATCGGTCCATGGAATCGGCGGTTGTTGAACCAGTTGACTCTAGGTCGTTGAGGCCGCGCCATGG
>CAUZKS010000298.1:0-2749 GCA_963580625.1 Dehalococcoidia bacterium
GCCGCTTGCAAAACTCGGCGAGGTCGTGGGATTCGGTAATTAGCACGCCGAGAGTATGCCGGGAACCGCCTCAACGGCACAAGCCGAGGTAGGCGCGAGTGCCTACCTCAACCGAAGCGATACTTTTACGTTCTCTTTGAGCCGGTTTCTCTGGCCGGTCGCCCCAGTCCGCCAGACCCAGGCCACGACCCCCTCGTACCTCGTCCACCGTGAGCACCCCGCGCCAAATTCTTTGCCCAAATTAGCGGGCCGCTGGGGCCTAAAGCGGAAACGCCTCTTCCAGCGCTACGCTTAACCCTTTGCACGCCTGCTCTCCCAGCGCGCAGATCGCCGTCAACCGATTTCGTTGCCAGAAGTTACAGCAGTCGTCCGGAATCATCCGGCCGTGCAGCCAGGTCGGATCGACCGGCACGTCTACGCCAAGATCGGTTACACGGTGACGGTACAGCTCCACGGCTACGCCGTTGAACGTCCCCGCCCAGGCGTCGAGCGCCTTCGCCCGATCAGACCTCAGTTCCTCGGTCTTCTCAAAGCCAACGCTGATCGCGTTTTCGATCGTCCACAGCAGTCCGTCGTCCACGTCCGGCACGGCATCGTCAGAACATGCCGCAGCCATCAGAACGAATAACACAAGACCGACAAACGCTATCTTGGAATGTCCGGCCGAAAGCCTGAAAGAATCAGTGTTCAAGTTCATGTATCGCACAGCAAACCACTTTACCGGCGACGCACCCGGCCGTCGCTCCTAACGCATCCCCATTTAAGAAGCGTGCACGTGTAGGATGCGCCATGCTCAGGTATCGAATCAGGATCCCAGACAGCCAAATTTCCGGGAGATCACCACATGGCCGATCATGCAATTCCGACGCGCGCAGACATCGATTCTTACCTCAAGGATCGACGTAACTGGGGTCGCTGGGGCGACAAGGGCGCTGCCGGGGCCATGAACCTGATCGACAATGCCAAGCGGCTTGAAGCCGTTTCGCTCGTCAAAAAAGGTCGCACAGTCTCGCTGAGTCGGCCGTTTCCTGTCACGCCGTCTGCCGAAAACCCGAAGCCCGCGGTCCAGTTTCTGATGAAAGGCGACCGGCCGCCCGGAGGTGGCGCCGCGACCGACTATTACGGCGTCGCATATCACGGCACGTCAACTACCCACATCGACGCACTGTGCCATGTGTGGGACGAGAACGGCGGGTGGGACGGCAAAGACCCGGAAGAAAACGTCCTGTTCAGCGGAGTGCAGTACGGCACGGTCGACGAGTGGTCGGACGGTATCCTAACGCGCGGCGTTTTGCTGGACGTGGTGAAGTACCGGGGCGGCGCCCACGTGACGCTGGACACGCCGGTACACGGCTGGGAGCTTGAGGAGATCGCCTCAGCACAGGGCATCGAGATCCGGCCTGGTGATGCTTTGTGTGTCTACAGCGGTCGAGAAAAATTCTCGGCCACAAACGGCGGTGTGTGGACACGAGGGGCGGAACGACCCGGTCTCCACGCATCATGCTTACCTTTTGTAAGAGACAATGACGTGTCTTTGATCGTGTGGGACATGATGGATGCGGCCCCGAACGAGTACAACATCCCTTGGACGATGCACGGAGCGATCTTCGCTTACGGAGTGTCCCTGGTGGACAACTCTCTGCTGGAGCCGCTGGCGGACGTGTGTGCAGAGGAAAACCAGTACGAGTTCATGCTCACCATCAACCCGCTAAACGTCATCGGCGGAACCGGTTCACCAGCAAACCCGATAGCGGTGTTTTAGCGAGGCGGCGGTGTAGAGGCGTATGGCAATACACCAACGCCAATGTTGGAAACCCGTCGTATGGGCGGATTGCCCCCCCCCCCTCCCCGCGTGAAGAGAGGGCATCTAATCCCATCGATCACGTATGTCGGAATGCGGCCAGATCGTCTTTGTCATCCTGAGCCGGGGCAAAGGATCTCCCAGTTAGTAGGGCGCAATCACACCGGTCGTGCGGACGTTTCTCGGCGGCGAGATTCTTCGTCGCATGCTCCTCAGAATGACATCTGGACAATGGCCCGCGCGTCCACCGGTGTACCAATGCATCACCCGAGTCCTGAGGTTCTCGAAGGACGGCTTAGCACCGCGCTGTCACCCCTGCAAGCCGCGCTCCCCGAACCGCTGCATGATTAGTGCAGCGTGCTTCGCCCCGTACAGGAAATCCTCTTCCGTGATGTTCTCGTTGGGGGCGTGGATCTTGTGCGACGGGTGATCCACCCCCGACGTTGCGATCGGCATCCCAAGGATGTCGGCGAATTCGTACATCGGACCTGTCCCGGCCATCGTCGGGGCGATCACGGGCTTGCGGCCGTAAATCTCCTCGGCCGTCTCCGCCACGAGCCGAACCCACGGCGAATCAATCGGCGTACGCGCCGGGTTAACCCCGGCCAGATACTCCAACTCGATATCCTCGAACCCCTGCCGATCAAGATGGGCGCGTAACTTCTTGAAAATATCCTCGGGCCGCATGTCTGGCACCAGCCTGAAATCCATCTTGGCTTTCGCCTCTGCCGGCAGCACTGTCTTCATCCCTGCGCCGTTGTACCCACTTTCAAATCCGTTGATGTTGGCACTCGGTTCGAACAGCAATTTTCGACGCAGATCTTCGCCTCCGACTCCGCCGATAAACGACTCCGCCCCAAAGGTTTCTTGCCATTCAAGCGACTCGTCAGGCAAAGCCGCGACAGCAGCATTCTCGGCATCCGTCGCTGGCCGAATATCGTCATAGAA
>CAUZKS010000299.1:0-2740 GCA_963580625.1 Dehalococcoidia bacterium
CTGGGAGTAGGAGTGAGTCGAGAGAGGTTTGGCGAGGATACCTACGGCGTAGATCAAGAGAATTATTGTCAGCGTCGCCATCGCGATCTTTTTTCGACGTAGCCTTTGCCACGCTTGGGTTATCGGGCTTATCCCTGTGCTGGAGATTGCGGCGCCGACGTTCAGACCTACGGGAATTCTCCCATGTGAATTTGTCGTGCTCTGGGCGCGACGGGACAAAAGGAATAGCCCAAAGAAGAATCCAATCGGCGGGATGAGCACCAACAGTCCGAGTGCGCCATTCCAGCCAATATCATGGGTGCGTCTTATGGCCGCCGAGACGGCGATTGAGACGGACAGTAATGAAACGAAGAACCCGAGATAAACAAACGCGAGACTCGACAACGGCGAGAAGCTAGAAGAGACGTCAAAAAACAACAGGCCCAGCACGAACACAACCGTGGCCCCCAGAAGCCTGGCGAAGAAGCCGAGTCGGTTTATTCGACCACTCGTCCCGATCAACTCTCCAATAAATCCGGGAGGTTGGGCGAAATCGACACCTTCCGTGATGTCGTGGCCGGTGCGAGAAAGCTGAGTAGTTACGTCCTGATTGCTCATGATGACTTACTGGTACCTGATCCGTGGGTCGACGATCGAGTACAGGATGTCGACGATCAGGTTGGCCATGACGAGGGAAGCGGCACCGATGAGCGAAACCGCCATGATGACGGGGAAGTCACGGGCGAACAGGGCGTCAAGCGTGAACCGGCCAACGCCTGGTATACCGAAAATCAACTCCACGATGAACGCTCCACCGAGCAGACCGGAAAGCGAGAATCCGATCAGGGTGAGGATAGGTATCAGGCCGATCCGCGCGACGTGCCGATAGTTGACGATGTGCTCAGGAACGCCCTTTGAACGCGCCGTTCGCACGTAGTCTTGGCCAAGTACATCCAGGGTGCTGGAGCGCATGATTCGGGTGAATATGGCGACGCCCGGCAACCCGATTACGAGCGCCGGAAGGATGATTTGAGGACTGAAGAAACCTCCCCATCCGGAAACCGAAACCCAATCTAATTTGAGCGCGAAAATAATGATCAGATATGGAGCGGTCAGGAAAACGGGCATGGCGTCTAGCACCAACGAGCCGGACACGATTGTTGGATCCTGCCACGATCCCTGTTTGAGCGCCGTGTAGAAGCCGAGCGGTACGCCAATTCCGATAGTGATCAACGCTGCCGCGAGGAAGAGTTGCGCCGAGACCTTGAGTTTGGGCCCCAGTAACTCTGTCACGCCCCTACCCTGAAACTGGGTGCTCTCGCCAAAGTCGCCCTGAAGCGCGTTCCAGACGTAGCGCAGGTATTGCTGCCCTACGGGGTCGTTCAATCCTCGTGACTCGCGGATTCGGTCCGCCCGTTCTTCTGTGAAGTGCTGGCCGAGTTGAATCTGAACAGGGTCGCCCGGGCCGTAATGACCAAGGGTGAACACGATCGCTGACACGAATAACAGCAGGATCGGCGTCCACATGAGTCTCCGCACGATATAGGCGAGCATGTGCGGGACTCTGCCTCCATTGGGGCCTACGGGTCAACCCGGTCGCTGTGAATTTGAATGTATTCCCAGATGTTCCCAGAAGGTTGGTCGAAAAAGAGGGCCGGCCCTCACGCTGTTTATTCCTGGATCCAGACGTCCTTGAAAATCTCGATGGTCATCGGCAGGAAGTTGTAGCCCTGAACGCGCTGTTTAATAAGTGCCAACCCCTGCGTGTCCCACCAGACTGGCAGCCACGCGACGTCGTCGATGATCATCTGTTCGGCTTCCTGGTACATCCGTGACCTGAGCACCACGTCCTGCTCTGTCCGCGCCTGCTCGACCAGACGATCGACCTCTGGGTTCGAGTAGTTGCCGTCGTTTCGAGGACTTTCGCTGTGGAATAGGATGTCTATCCAGTCCTGCGGGTCCGGGTAATCAGCTTCCCACCCGCCGAAGAACGCTTGAAGTCGGTTTCGGTAAAGGTCCTGCAGGTAGGTCGCGAACTCAACCTGTTGGATCTCGACGTTTACGCCAAGGGTTTGGCTCCACATGTCAGCCATCACCTCGATAGACAGGCTCGGCGAACCGCCGGTGCCCTGTGTGGTGATAACGATGCGCTTATCCCGATCTGTGAGCGTCGAGTACGATGACTCCGCCAGAAGCGCCCGTGCCTTATCGGGGTCAAAATCAAGCGAAACCAGATCGTCGTTGAACCCCGGGAATAACGGCGGCAGCACGCCATAGGCCGGCAGCACGAGACCGGCAAACACCTGTTCTGCGATCAACTCCTTGTCGATCGAGTGCGCCAGCGCCTGCCGGAACTTCACGTCATTGAACGGAGTTTCCTCGATGTTGAACCCGAGGTAACTGGTGGTAAATCCCGGCGGGACGCTCACGAGGTCACGGTTGATTGCGTTGCTGGGGTCCTGCACCCGGTCCAGGTCGGCTAGCCCAACGCCCGTGAGGTCGATCTCGTCCGCCTCGTACATAGCCATCGCGACGCCGCCGGCCAGATTGATCTCGACCGTGTTCAGGTAAGCGTTTCGGTTGTAGTAGTTTTCGTTTCGGGCGAGGATCATGCGCTCGCCGATGCGGTACTCTTCAAGAATGAAGGGACCGCTTCCGATCGGGTTGTCCGTCCAGGTTTGCCCCCCGCTTTCGACGTTGCTCTTCAGGAGCGCGAACGCCGTCGGGTAGGTGAGCTTGGCAAGGAAGTACGCCTTGGGGG
>CAUZKS010000300.1:0-2736 GCA_963580625.1 Dehalococcoidia bacterium
TGATTGGTTCCCGGACTAGGATTCGAACCTAGGTTTGAGGATTCAAAGTCCCCTGTCCTACCACTGAACGATCCGGGAACGGACTGCAAGACCGATTAAGGCTGCATCTTCAAAGTATATCGACTGCTGGCGACGTTCCCAGCAATAGCGGATGTGGGTTTTCACGAGGCACTCGTCTTTGCGTTAGCCAATGTGCGCAGTAGGTAGCGTCACGATCTCGACAGGGAATCTTCACCGTTTAACCTCGTTGGGACTGGTGGGCAACGGCGTCTCTATGCGAACACGTATCGGTCGTTGTCTCCTGAACCAAATCGGCGATCAAAATCAGCATATACAGATGACAGCCGGCACGACTCGACAGTCCGAACGGCAATAGGGGATAACCGGCCTGGAAAGGGCCATGATCCTGATCGCGTTCGTCGTTGTCGAGTCCGTCTTCACGTTCACCGCGCTGCCTACGGGAATATTTTCGTCTCAACGCAGTAAAGGCACCGTGTATACGGGACTATCTGAGGCTCGCGGCTCACTCGCTACACGCGGTAGCTTCGTAGGGTTTGTTGGCAAAGTTTCGACCACCCAGACTCAGTATAAATTCAGCTTTGTCGTTGCGTCCGCGGTCGGTAGCAGTGGCCCGATCGATCTCACGCTGCCCGTACGCGATAGACGATACCGGGACAGACCCGGACGTCGTTTCGGGGGCTGTATACAGGCTCACGCTTAACTACTCGGACATCAATAACTTCCCGTCCGCCATCCCATGGGCCGTCTCATTCATCGGCAACATAAACTCAGATAACTTGCTGGACGATGAGAAGGCGGCGATCATCGGCTGGATCCTGGACCGGAACACTCAGAATGCGATTGGTTCCAACAGCTCTATCGCGTACATGGAGGGATCTGGCGATGGTGGTGGCGCAGGCGGCATGACAAGCTCCGACACGGTCCTGACCATCAGCGATAAATTACCCTTGAGATCATCGCCGAAGGCGGCGCGGTGCTCGCTATCGAGCGGAAGTTCCCAGATGCCTTCAAGGACGTGATGGATCTTAGATAACGCTAGAGGTCCGTCCGAACCGTAAGTCTGATTTGTAGAACAGCAGAACGCGATAAAAGGCGGCTCAAATGCCGCCTTTTATCGCGTCGTTGTCCATCGAGAAGAGTGCCGGGTTCTTACAGTACAGTCCGAAAGTCACGGTCAAGTCTTTGAGGATACGATTAACAGTTTCGACATCCTGGGCTTCTGCGTACATCCGTAATAGTGGCTCGGTGCCGGACAGACGTACGATGCCCCATCCTCCACCCTCAAGGAAGTACTTCACGCCGTCCAGCCGGTCAGATCGTTCGATCTCCATCCCACTGAGAGTCCCCGGTTCAGCCGTTTCAATCAAGTTCTGAATCGCGGAGCGTTGATCCTCAGGAAACTGCACGTCTACCCGACGGAAACTGTGGGGTCGGGTGATAGCGAACAGATCCGTTAGCAGCTCCGATGGGCGCTTTTTGGAACTGACTATGGCCTCCAGAAATATCAGCCCACTCAACAGGCCATCCCGCTCCGGGATGTGGCCTCGGAATGCGTAGCCGCCGCTTTCCTCGCCCCCGATAATGGCGTTGGTCTCGAGCATCTTCGGGCCGACGTACTTGAAGCCGACCGCCGTACGCGGTGTGTCGATTCCGTACGCCTCACCGAGCCGGTCGACCATGGAACTCATCGTGATCGTGGAGACCACCGTACCTTGCTGGCGCCGGCGCTCCAGAAGGTGGTGCGCCAGTAGGGAGAAGCCCTCAAGGGTGGAAATGTAACGGCCGTTCTCGTCTACAAGCCCCACACGATCCGCGTCGCCATCAAAGGCTATCCCCGCATCTGCGCCATTCTCCCTCACGGCGGTCTGTAACGCCCCCAGGTTGGCCTCGATTGGCTCCGGCTGTACAAAGCCCGGGAACGTGGGGTTCGGCTCTCCGTGGAGCTCTATGAGCTCCAGGTTCCCGCCAGACAGAAGACGCGGAAACAGTCCTCCGCCCGACCCGTGCATCGATTCAACGACTATCTTCAACCGGGCCTGTTTGATGGGCTCCAGGTCCACCACGTGCCCGAGTTGCTCTAGGTACGGAGCGGTAGGATCAAACAGTTCAAGCAGCCCGGTACGTTGTGCTTCGTCCAGTGAGACATGTTGTACGGCAACCTCGCCGGACTCGATGCGCTCGATCTCCGCCTCGATGCGCGCCACCATATCCGGCGGCGCGCTACCGCCCTGGTCAGATTTGACCTTGAACCCGTTGTACGAGGCCGAGTTGTGGCTCGCCGTGATCATCACACCGCCACCGGCCTTGTGGGTGATCACCGAGAAACTCGCGGCGGGCGTTGGCGCCGGCCGTGTCGCCAACACGCATCGGATGCCATTGCCCGCCAGGACCTCCGCCGTTGCGATGGCGAACTTCTCCGACCCGAACCGGGTATCCCACGCGATCATGGCCCCGGCCTTCGCAGTTCCGGACGCCAGCATCTCTCCGGCCACACCCTGCGCCGCTTTCCGGACGTTCGCAAAGGTGAATTGATCGGCGATTATCGCCCGCCAGCCGTCCGTGCCGAACTTGATCTCTGAAGGCATCAGGATTCCTAGATCTCCGGGTTGAGGATTTTGATAGGTTCAAGAAAAAGGGGCGTACCCTCAAAAAGGCACGCCCCATACGTTAGTGCATGTCGGTCTGAATCGTACGACTAGGCGATTGCCGCCTTTA
>CAUZKS010000301.1:0-2722 GCA_963580625.1 Dehalococcoidia bacterium
CTTAAATTTCAGTTATTTAGTACCTGCTCAATGTGGGATATTTCTCCCCTTTTCTCTGAATCCCTCTCTATCTGGTTGTGAGTGGGGGGTCGGTTCCTTGGTCGGGTTGGGTCTTCTCTCGTCCTGACTCCCCCCTCAATCACACCCTCTCCATTCTCTGAATCCCTTACAGGGACGTCTCAGCACGCCCATCAGCATGCGGGTGTGACACTGCCTGTGAGGGTCACGATGCACTCCTGTGATCCTCCTCCAGAACCGACGCCACAGGGGAACGGAATTCCGCGTTGCCGCGTTGCCACCCGATTTTTCGCATTGTTTTTTGGTTCACTCTTTTTTACTGTTCTTTAGAAGACCTTCACTTGAAGGTGGATTTGGAGTATGTCGGAAAAACTGCCTCAACATACCGGAGAGGAGGTCGTGTTTCAAATTTCAACTAATCAAAGGAGAGAATCATGACCAGACTAAGTATCTTAATCGTAGCGGCAAGCATCGTAGTGTTGTCAACAACGCAAGTCCATGCCCAGAGCGGGACATTCCGCCAATCCCACGACGTTGGGTTTGGCGCGGAGGCTATAAACGTCGACCCCATTTCTTCGGGTCGCTTCTGGCAAGTCACTGAGAAGACGATGAGCCGCCTGGTTCGACCAGGCACGAGTGGAAAGCCGGAGTCGAATCTGGCGACGGAGTGGTCGGCAAACGAGACCGCAACCGAATGGACCTTCAAGTTGCGTGAAGGAGTCAAATTCCACGATGGATCCGACTTCGACGCGGATGACGTGGTTTATACGTTGGAACGCGTCAAAGACCCCGAACTCGCTTCGCCGGCCGCGTCGGTTATCGCGATGGTAGACACGATAGAGGCCGTTGACCCGTTGACCGTCAAGATGACGCTCAAGGCACCTTACGCGGATCTCCCGTTGCAGCTGATGGATTATCGTATTCGGATGATCCCGGAAGGTTCGGCGAACAAGCACCATAAGACGCTACGCTCGGAGATCGACAAATGGCGCTCCGAAGGTCTCATCGATGCCGGGCTCGCCGATCGACTCCGAAAGCGATATGTAACCATCGAAACGACGGGGATCGGAACCGGGCCCTTTATTCAGGTAACGCTCGATCCCGGAGGAACGACCGTTCTGAAGGCGAATCCCGACTATTGGGAGGGGCCGCCGGGTGTCGAGACCGTTGAGATCATCGGCATTGCGGATACGCAAGCGCGCGTGCAAGCGTTGCTGAGTGGCCAGATCGACATGCTGGGCTATGGTGATCTGTCCGGACAACAGTTACCGCTCTTCAAGGACAACCCGAAGTTCAAGGTGCATAGCGTGCCCACAGGCGATTGGCAGGGCATCGTCTTCCGAACCGACACCGAGCCTTTCACCGACGCCCGCGTCCGCAGGGCGCTGCGCATAGCAACCGATCGTCAGGCCCTCATCGACCTTGTTCTAGGCCCCGATGGCGGCGTCGTCTCCTGTGATCATCCGGTGTGGACGGGCGATCAATATCGCGCGCCGTTCGATTGCCCACCGCAGATCGATGAGGCCAAGCGGCTGCTCGCCGAAGCCGGTTATCCCGACGGCATCGAAATCGACGTCACCACCAGTGATCTCAGAGCCACCTGGATCGATATGGTGCAGGTCTACCAGCAACAGGTCGCACAGGCCGGCATCAAAGTCAACATAGTGAAGGCCCCGGGGGACGGATATTGGTCGGAAGTCTGGATGAAGAAGCCAGTAGTGACCACTAGCTGGGGGCAGCGGCCCGCCGATCAGATTCTAAACGAAGACTACCGCGGCGGCGCGACTTGGAACGAAACATACTGGAACCGTGCCGATTTCGACAAGCTGCTGGACCAGGCGCGGACGGAGCTCGACTTCGATAAACGTAAGGCTTTGTACCATAAGCTGCAAAGGATACTTTACGAGGAGGGCGGATCGTTCATCCCCTTCCACGTCAACCAGGCCGTTGCTACGACCGCCAGAGTTTCGGGCCTACAGGCGGTGTTTACAGACGCCGTCCGCTACCACCTGGTGCACGTAAGCGACTAGGTGGAGGACCACGCTCAAGGACCGGGCACGTGACGTTCAGGTCCGATTTAAACCGGGTCAGGGCGGCATGAACCGCGCCCGGAAGGCTAAAGCGTGACTGTCTTTGGAACGCTTGGCGGGCTCGGGACATGGCTTTACGGGGGGTGGAATGAAAATCGTCAGCTACAATATTCGTTTCGGACTGGGACTCGACCAGCGATACGATCTTGGGCGCATCGCCGATACCGTGCGCGATGCCGACATCATCGGCTTGCAGGAGGTCGAACGCAATTGGAAGCGAAGCGGCATGAGTGATCAGCCGGACATTCTTGGCGGGTATTTGAAGGAGTTCTACTGGGTCTACTGTCCCGCGTTCGATATGGACGCCAGCGGACGCAACGTAGACGGGACGGTGTTCAATCGGCGGCGTCAATTTGGCCCCATGCTGTTGTCCCGTTGGCCGATTCGCGTGGCTCGTCTCATCTTGCTTCCAAAACTCGGCACGGTGGACCGTCTAAACATGGATACGGGAGGAATCGAGTGTGTTATCGACGCGCCTTCGGGTCCGCTACGGGTCTATTCCGTCCACCTCTCGGCCGTCTCGACCCGGGAACGGCTCATACAAATCGATCGATTGCTTGAATACCACCGCAGCGCTCAAGTGAGCGGCGGCGCCTGGACCGGTGTCGGAACAA
>CAUZKS010000302.1:0-2714 GCA_963580625.1 Dehalococcoidia bacterium
TGTTCAACATCGAGGACGGCACCCCAGGATGGATTCAGGCCGGGCTTCCGGTCTCGACCGGCATGGACGCCTAACGGATGCCCGAAACCCCAAAGATGTTGGTCGTCGGATCGGTCGCCTACGACAGTGTGGACACGCCCACGGGTAAAAATAATGACCAACTCGGCGGTTCGGCTACCTTCTTTTCGGTGGCGTCCAGTTACTTCACGGACGTCGCCGTGGTGGCGGTTGTGGGTGAGGATTTTGACCCGGGCGACCGTGAGATGTTGTCAGATCGCGGGATCGATACCTCAGGGCTGGTGCAGGTTGACGGGAACACGTTTCGATGGTCGGGCAGTTACCGCGAGGATCTGAACAGCGCCGTAACGCTGGACACTCAGTTGAACGTCTTCGCTGATTTCGCGCCCGAGCTCGGCGACGCCCACAAAGACCTGCCTTTCCTATTTCTGGCCAACATCGATCCCAACCTCCAGGCATCTGTCCTGTCCCAGATGTCCACGCGCCCAAAGATGGTCGCGTGCGACACCATGAACCTGTGGATAGACATCGCATGCCCGGCATTGGTCTCGTTGATAGAGAACGTCGACGTTCTTTTGATCAATGAGGCCGAGTCTCTTCAACTCACGGGCTGTGACAGCGTCGCTCTGGCGGCTACGGACCTGTTGGAGAAAGGGCTTCGCGCGGTCGTAATCAAACGTGGCGAGTACGGAGCGGTGGTGTTCCATAGTGATTTCACGTTCGCAGTTCCAGCCTACCCACTGGTGACCGTTATCGACCCAACGGGCGCCGGCGATTCGTTTGCCGGCGGTTTCCTTGGTTACCTGTCGTCGATAGACGACACCGGCGACGATGCGATCCGCCGCGCCGCGGTAGTCGGATCCGTGATGGCGTCATTCGCAGTCGAGAGTTACGGGCTCGAGCGACTTCGCTCCCTGTCCACATCAGATATCAACGCCCGATTCGATGCGTTCGTCGAACTAACTCGGTTTCACCCGCTCGGCGGCGGCCAGGGCTTACCAGTTCGGGCGCAGTTCAACAATTGATCAGCTAACACTCCGCGCGCGGCACGAAAATCGTCCGCAGAGCCTGCGACCCCTCGCATCGGACCCACTTTGTTCGGCTTCTGTATTCGATGAGCGCTTGTGCGCCCGAATGCGATTCAGACCTCTCTCCCCGCGCCACCACGGGACCAATAGCCAGAATCCGCGCTGCACACCACGTGACAGCACCGGCCTGTCGTCATGATTTATCGCGCCGTCCACCCTCCGATGTGACCTTCGTGCATCGTGTTTTCACGGTTGCATGTTTACATAACGATATGTTTATATATAAGCCTATTTGAGTAGCGAGGCGATGCTTCGCGGCGTCCTCAGGAGGACTCGGTGACAGAACAGATCCCTTCCGACATCCTTAACATCGAACTTGCCCGCGAGGGAGAACTTCGCACTGAATGGGCGGAGAGAGAGATGCCCGTACTGCGGAGCATCCGTGAGCGATTTGAACGTGAGCAGCCCCTGAAGGGGATGCGCATCACTGGCTGCCTGCACATCACCAGCGAGACCGCCAACCTGGTCACGACGCTGGTTGCGGGTGGCGCAAAAGTCACGATGTGTGCAAGCAACCCGCTCAGCACGCAGGACGATGTTGCCGCGTACCTTGTGTCCCAGGGCGTATCGACCTTCGCCATCAAGGGCGAGGACGCAGCCACTTACAACGCCCACATCACATCCGGCCTGAACGCCAAGCCTCACATGACGATGGACGATGGCGCCGACCTTGTTGCCGAGCTCCACACAGCGCGGACCGAACTCCTCGATGGGATCATCGGCGGCATGGAAGAGACGACCACGGGCGTGATTCGCCTGAAGGCGCTCGCCGGCGAAGGCAAACTCCGCTTTCCCGTTATCGCGGTGAACGACTCCGACACGAAGCACATGTTCGACAACCGATACGGCACGGGACAGAGCACGCTGGACGGAATCGTCCGGGCGACCAACGTCCTGTTAACCGGCAAGACTATCGTGACCATCGGCTACGGCTGGTGTGGTCGCGGTTTTGCGGACCGGGCCAAGGGCATGGGCGCACACACCGTAGTGTGTGAGGTAGACCCGGTACGGGCGCTCGAGGCCGTGATGGACGGTCACCGAGTTATGCCGATGAATGAGGCCGCCAAAATCGGCGACATCTTCCTCACGGTCACCGGCGGGAAGCACGCAATCGCCGCCAGCCACTTTGACCTCATGAAGGACGGTGCAATCGTCGCCAACTCCGGCCACTTCAACGTCGAAATCGACGTCGACGGGCTTGAGGAACGCGCCGAGACGAAGCGACAGGTCCGGACTTTCGTCGAGGAGTACACGCTCGAAGACGGACGCCGGATTAATCTCCTCGCCGAGGGCCGACTGGTCAACCTGGGCGCAGCCGAGGGCCACCCCTCAAGCGTGATGGACATGAGCTTTGCCAACCAGGCACTGGCCGCTGAATACATCATCGCCAACAGGGACACGCTCACACCGGAGGTGCACACCCTCCCGAAAGCCCTTGACGCCGATATCGCTCGAATCAAGTTGAACTCGATCGGTATGCCGATCGACACGTTGACGGAAGAACAGGCCGTGTACCTGGCGAGCTGGGAAATGGGTACCGCCTAGATTCAGAAATGCGTGTATTTTCACGCGAAGATCCGAGATCATATAACTGCTGCGTTTCGGGTT
>CAUZKS010000303.1:0-2705 GCA_963580625.1 Dehalococcoidia bacterium
CCAATGGCGTTGCCCCCCGTGTGTTAATGCCCGTTCTTGATCGGGATCGAGAGAAGGCGTCAAACGCACTCACTCGTCATGCCTCGCGGTTCAAACCTCGGACATGGCCCGACCGGGTCGGAGCGCCCCCCAGCGCTGTTGACCCGAGCCCCTCAGGAAAATTTACTGCCCCTAAATATGCGCTAAATCGCCGATAAATCGCCAAGTAGAAGCGCGACGTATTACGCGCTTTTCGTGAAGACTGTCAGGATTGAACCCCCGATTAGAGCCGCGGATGAACCACCGGTACCGTGTAGGTGGTAATGCCCAGCGTGAAATCGGCGCGTAATTTAAAACTGCGAGCGCGTGAATATGACCTGATATCGGGATAAGAGTTACAGACTCGGTCCTCCCGTTATCAGGCGTGCCACTCCAGGTTGGTGTTTCAGGAATACACGGCGTGGTCTGTTGTGTGGGCGTTGATGTAGTCCCAGTCCAATGGAACGCCAAGGCCTGGGCCCTCGGGCACTGACACCTTGCCGTGCTCGTCTATCGCGGTCAGGTTGTCTACGTACCCGTCTTGGTAGATCGGGGGCTTCATTCCAGGGTGTTTCGGGTGAAGCAATCCCATCTCGTAGAAGTTCGAATTCCGCATGGCCGCCATTGTTTGTCTGCGGTCCGGCCCGGCCACGTGGACCTCAAGATCCAAACCGAGACCCTCGGTGGCGTGCGCTAATTTCATGAGTCCGGTGATACCGCCGTCGTAGTCGGGGTCCCCGCGCACGAAGTCGGTGCCGCCAGACAGGACGAAGTCCACGTGCTGCTCTAACCCTCGGATATGTTCCGTCTGGAGGATTGGGGTGTTGATGATCTCCCGCAGTTTCTTGTGGGCGAACGCTGAGACACCGCTGTCCCGGAACGGGTCCTCGTACCAGTAGTAACCCCACTCGTCACAGACCTTGCCCACCTTTACGGCATCGCCAAAGGTCTCGTAAGTACACACTGGGTCAAGCATCAGGTCCATCTTCCCGGCCATGCGTTTGCCCACTGCGGCCACCATTTCGATCTGCTTGTTCAGTGGTTGCCCCATCCACGGGTGAATCTTGAACGCCGGGTACCCTAGTTCGAAGCACTGCTCTGCGAAATCGGCCATCGCTTCTGCGCTGGAAAGTCCGTCTGGGTCGAAATCGGAGATGTAGGTACTTGCGTAGCACGGCAACTCTTTTCGATAGGTGCCAAGTAACTGATGAACTGGCACATCCAGCAACTTCCCTGCGATGTCCCACAGGGCGATGTCGATCTGTGACCGGCCCATACTGGCCTGCTGTCGCAACGCTTGCTTAGCATCGTTGTAGAACAACTCCCGGTCGAGTGCGTTCTTGCCGATCAGCAACCTGGCGAGCCCGGGAATTGCCGCGTACTCCACCGCATTACCGCCGAAGTACTCGCCCGTTATCCCGGCGTCGGTGTTGACGCGAAGCACATGCGCCTTGCGCTGGATGGAAGATCCCTTCTCATAAATCGGTATTCCGATGATCGGTTCGGTCGTGACGTCGTTTATTTCAAATTCGATCTCGTTGACTTCGACGCTTGTAACGATCGGTGCTTTTGCCATCTCTGTTCGCCTCCAGGTAGGTCGCAGTATTGCCGCCAGGGGATTGGGGGAGCGGGCGGCGCTAGGTTACTCTTACCGAGTCCAGTCCGCTGAGATTCAGCAGAACTGGCGATCAATCGGCCCGGGGATGGCGCATCAAACGCTCTCCGGGCCGTTTATGCGTCCTGATCAAATCTGACCCTACGGAGCTAAGACACGATTTCCTCGATCGAACACCATGACGTCGTTGTAATTGGCGGCGGCGTGGCAGGACTCGGCGCCGCTTCGCTTCTTGCGGGATGGCGCCCTCGCCTTGTCGGTCCGGTTCCCGATTCGCTATCGCATCCGTCTCTGGCGCCGTTCGTGGAGGCAGCCCGAGACGACCTGATGGGCATGGACATGTCCGGTATGGCGGGGATTCCGGTCAGTCCGTACGACACCTTCCGGCTGCTTCATCACCCGCAACGGGACTATAAAGGGCTGGACGCTTACCCGATGCGCTGGGAGAAGCGGGCGCCGTTGGACTGGGCGCTATTCACGGATGGACCGCCAGGTGGATTGTGGAACGATGTCCCGCGTAATCAGCTGACGCTTTCTCCGGCCCACTGGATGGAGTTATCGGCGTACCCGATAGCGCAGTTCTACAAAGACTATGTCCTGGACCGTAATCCTAACGATCTGGTCATAAAGCAAGACCTCGTGGCGTATTACCACGCATTACCGAAAAAACTTGATCTGACATCCGGAATCCGGGAAGGCTGGACCATCACGTCGCTGATGTCCCGTGATGCCGATAGTGGCCCGGGTTTTGAACTGAAGGCCACCCGGAGCAGCGACGGCGAGACCCGTACGATCACGGCTAATTTCGTTATATACGCGGTCGGGCCTCGGACACTGAAACGCCGGTTGGACGTGCCGGGTGAGTTCAACCAACCCTACGTCTCTCGGCATTACGACCACTGGGACGACTTTCCGGGGCAGCGTGTCATGGTGGTAGGCGGTGGCCGATCCGCCGATTGGGCGGCGACGGAGCTGAATGACACCGGACGTGACGTTATTTACGTTATGCGACAGCCACAGGAACGGCACCTGAGGCTGATCGAGAACAGCCAGTACCTACCTTACTACGTCC
>CAUZKS010000304.1:0-2677 GCA_963580625.1 Dehalococcoidia bacterium
CTCGAGGGGCGCATCACCGCGATGGAAACGGCGTTCCGTATGCAGTCGGAAGCGATGGATTTGTTCGACGTGCGGAACGAAGCCGATTCGATTCGCAGCGAGTACGGGACCACGCCGTTTGGCAACGGCTGTCTCTTGGCCCGCCGGCTGGTGGAAAGCGGCGTCCGCTACGTGCACGTGAACTACGACCGCGGCCAGCCGTGGGATGACCACGCGAAGGTTGAAGAGAACTTGCGCAAACGCGTGCCCGACATGGATCGGGCGGCAGCGGCGCTGATTCGCGACCTGAAGCGTCGCGGAATGCTCGATGAGACGATGGTGGTGTGGGGCGGGGAGTTCGGACGTACGCCGGTCTCAGAAAGCGGCACCGGCCGCGACCACAATCCGTATGGCTATACGATGTTCGTCGCGGGCGGCGGCTTCAAGGGCGGCCTTGCGTATGGTGCCACGGACGAGTTCGGCTTCAAGGCCGTCGAGAACCGTGTGTCGATCCACGACCTGCATGCAACAATGCTGAACCGGCTGGGCATGGACCACACGAGGCTGACCTATCGGTATGCAGGCCGCGATTTCCGGCTGACGGACGTCTTCGGCGAAGTGGTGAGAGGCATCCTTGCGTAGGGACGTCGACCAACGGTTTCCCTCGCAGTGCACCGAGCACCTCCTCTCTACTTGCGGAGCAAGAAACTTCCGAGGACGGCCACATCGATGCCGCTCCCAAAAAACACTCGCACAGCATCGTGGGGCGAGCACACGATAGGTTCATGCAGTCCGTTGAACGATGTGTTCACCAGGGCCGGCACACCGGTGAGCTCACTGAACTCGGCAAGAAGCGGACGCAGCGTCGCGTCTTCCGGCCCGACGGTCTGGACCTGAGCTCTGGTCGCATGCGGCGGCAAGATCGCCTTGAACCGTTCCGGTTCCTTGAGCGTGAGCTCACACTCCATAAAGGGTGACGGCGTGGGGCTGTCAAAGAGCGTTTCACAATCTTCCTGTCGCGCCACGAGCCCGTATGTGCGATACGCCGCACGATGCTTGAGAAAACGGTTCAGGTTCTCGAGCGCATAGGGCGCAGCGGGGTTGGCAAATACACTCCTATTACCCAAGGAACGCCGTCCCCACTCCATCCGGCCGTCGAACCAGCCCACAAACTCTCCGCGCGACAGCGCCTCAACGGCATGTCGACGCAGCTCCCCATCTTCCGCGAAGGTGTAGTTCAACTTGCAGTTGTCGAGTACTGCCTTGATCTCCGGATTTGAATACTCGGGACCGAGAAAGGGCGATGTACCCGACGGCGACTCGTCCCGACGATGGCGCTCATACCCTCTTGCCAGGGCGCAGCCCGCCGCGACACCCCCGTTCCCCGGGTTGACGGGAACGAATACGGAACGAAAGAGCCCGGACTGGCGGACGACGCTGTTCAAGAAGGCGTTGTAGAACAGACCTCCACCCAGACACAAATTGGTGCTGGCGGCGTCGGACACGGCGTCACGAAGAAACTCGAGCAACAACACGCCAATTTGACGCTGAACCGACGCGGCGACCCTTGAGCGCTCTGGCAGCGCGGCGCCGCGAGCGCCGTCCACGAACTCGTCAAATCCGGGCGCCACGGAGAGCGAACCGTCCCGGTAGGTCACCAGCTCTTGAGCCCGTCCGGGATCAGGTGTGGGGTCGATACGTGCCAGCGCTTCGACCAACGACTCCATCTGCGGCTGAAAGCCGAGGAGTTTCGTGAGACGTGAATACACGCTTGCGAAGCCTTGCCCGTGCCACGCGGTGTCGACCTCGACGAGCTGCGTGCCACGGCCTTTCCATACACTTATCTCGCGCACTGCATCCCCATCACACACCACAATCGTCGCTTCGGAAAACGGCGACGTATAGAACGCGGTGGCCGCGTGCGCCTTGTGATGATCAAGTCTTTGAACCGGTTTGGGTAGTGATGTTTCGAGCGCCGGCTCGGCAAAGACAGTTTCGCTGACCTGGTCGGCATCGCACCCTGCACACTGGAGTGCGGCCTCCAGGGCGTCGGTGGGGAATCCCCCCTTCTCAACGCCGATACCCCGAACACGGGTGAGCCTTTCCTGTTGACAGACAGCCTTCAGCACGGATCCATCACCCAGCGCGACGGTGGCATGGCGACGGTAACCGCTGATACCGCTGATGAGCGCACGCGTCGACTGAGCAGATTCCACCGGCATGGGACCGGGCACATTGTAGGTCAGAACCCGGAGCCGGCGATGGGACCAAGAACTTATCGTTCGTCCCGTCGTTCGTTTCTTCTCTCGATCAGGCGCTCCTGGGCTCGCGAGCGCCGACCGCACGGCCGCACGAAATGACGACAACGGTCACTCGGAGTGCCCACAAACGAGACGACGCAGGGGCGCGGCGAACACGCGCAGAAGCGATCTGATAGATTGCTGGTTGCGTCCTATCAGGAGGAACTATGGCAAAGCTGACAATGCAGTGGTCTGTGCTGGTGCTGTGCGCGGCGGCAGGCGCATCCGAGCTTCTGTGGGCCCAGAGCGATGATGCCCCACGTGCTGTCACCGAAGCGCAATATGAGCAGTGGAAGACTGAGCTGTCGAACTGGGGACGCTGGGGCGATGACGACGAGATCGGGGCGTTGAATCTGATCACCCCCGCCAAACGGCTGCAGGCCGTTGCGCTGGTCGAA
>CAUZKS010000305.1:0-2671 GCA_963580625.1 Dehalococcoidia bacterium
TTCGTCCGCGCCATATCCGAGGCCTACGAGAAGGGCTCCCAATACGCGGTGCTGTTGGATGGCGACGGCCTGGTCACCGAGGGCCGCGGCTGGAACATCTTCGCGCTCACCGAAGGGCGGCTCATCTCGCCCGAGAAGGGGGTGCTGGAGGGCATTACCCGGAGGACCGTTTTGGAGCTTTCCGAACAGCTCAACGTCGAGGCGACGCTCGGTAAGCTACATGTGGACGCCCTTCGCGGCGCCGACGAAGTGTTCCTAACATCGACCGCGGGTGGTATCATGCCGGTGCGTGTCATCGATGATAAACCAGTCGGAGACGGGGCGCCGGGCCCGGTGACCAAGCGCTTGACGACGCTTTATTGGGACCTGCACAAGAACCCCGATTACACCACCGCCGTCGATTACGGCGCCGCGGACGCCTAGATAGCCGCACTCCCAACATTGGCTGGTGAATGTTGAGGGGGCCAACAAACCCTGTCCAGTATTGTCAGCAGTGGTTGATGGTGTGCCTTTTGCCCACGAACATGGTGGGGGCGCATGCCGACACGCTCGATCCAAGTTAAGCTCGTCTTGCCGAGAGGTGACGAGGGACGGCCCTTGCGGTAGTCGCTTCGGGCGCGACACGGCCATCATTGAAAAGAGGGGGGAAATCAAGAAATTGACAATCCAAAACCGCCGCTTGAACCATCAACGCAAAGAGGCATAACATCAAACCAAGATGAGCCGGATCCTCCGTTACGAAACAGGCTCATGCGTCCAAAATGCTTTGATGATGGACAGTGAGGACCGCACAAGTTACCAGCATGACGCCTACAGCATTGCTGCGGTCATTACCTTCGACAACAATAAATACGACGAACAACAGGATAAACGGCGCGATGCGTAGTGCCGTCGCCGACTTTAGGCGATCGGATATCCGAAATTATTTGATGCTCAGAAACAGGATACGGGAAGAAAAAATGGTTGATGAAACTGACAACGAGCATGAGGCTCTCTTGATTTTGAAATGCACAGCTGTCGGTATTGCCTCAGAAACTCTTGCGGACGCCGCAGATGTCGCGAAACGGCTGTGCACGCAATCCGGTCCGGTGGATGGCGGCACTCTCGACCCTCGCCATTATATCGACTATCAGCACCTCTTTCTCAAACTTGCCCGCAAGACGTCGATATGACTGCGCCGTTAAAGACCATCGAGGAATTACAGGTAGACATCGCCACTGATCCTGCCTCGATTGTCGAATTGACTTCCCAGGCCTTGTCTGATCTCAACAGCCTCGGCCGACAGCTGAATGCCGTGGTTCATGTAGCAATAGACGACGCTATAGCGAGAGCTGAGGGACTTCGCGATACGGCTGTTCGAGACGACGCCGATCGTTCGTCCACACTCTTCGGGATTCCCGTTGCCCACAAGGAGCTCTACATGCGTGTAGGATGGCCGTGTGAAGGCGGCTCGAAGACCCTCGCTGGCCATCACGCCCAACGAACCGCCTTTGTAGTTGATAAGCTTGATCGCCAGGGCGCCGTGGATTGCGGACGCCTGACATCAGTGGAATTAGCCCTCGGCACGACCGGACACAACGCTTACGCGGGGACGCCGACCAACCCATGGAACCTGCACTACATTTGTGGCGGTTCCTCCTCGGGTTCTGGGGCCGTGGTGGCGGCTGGTATCGTTCCGGTTTCCCTCGGCTCCGACACCGGCGGTTCGGTTCGTCTGCCTGCCGCTGCGTGTGGCCTCGTCGGCATCAAGCCGACGCACGGACTGGTGAGCCGGACCGGTGTCATAGCGCTGTCTCCGTCCCTCGACACTGTCGGCCCGCTGACGCGCTCTGTACGGGACGGTGCAATCGTCCTGCAGGCCATTGCCGCGGTGGACGATGAGGACTCTAGTTCCGTACCCTTCGATTTTCCCGACCTTCTCCATAACCTGGAAGACGGGTTAGCCGGCCTTCGAATCGGCTGGCCGTCCAATCATTTCTTCGAGGATGCTGAGGGCTCGGTCGCCGACGGCATTGATGAGGTCTTTCGCCTTATGGGTCGTCTCGGCGCTGAATGCGTCGATGTCGAGGTTCCCGGGATCGAAACCGCGAACGCGATGACCATGCTCATCATCGCCGTGGAGGGCGCAGCACTCCACGAAAGGACAATCCTCGAAAATCACAGCGCTTTTGGGGAGCAGGCTTTGGCGCGCCTTTTGGTCGGATTCTTTATTCCTGCCCGCGACTATTACAATGCACTTGCCAACCGGGCTTCTGTGGCAAAACGCGTTCTGGCAGAAACCTTCGAGTACGTTGACACTGTGATCACGCCGGTCTGGCCCTATCCGCTGCCGACCATCGAAGAGAGCAACGTGGGTGCGAACCCCGAAGCTGCCGAGATGTTGCTGCGGTCTGGCCATAACACCCGGGCAGTGAATTACCTGGGCTTTCCTGCGGTGAACCTGCCGATCGGTTTTGATGCAAATGGCCTTCCTACCAGCGTGCAACTGATTGGTGCGCCCTATACGGAGGCGAAGCTTCTGCGTATCGCCCGCGCGCTGGAGCGGGAACTGAATTTCTGGAGTACGCGGCCCCGGTTGTCCGTGTTAGCTAAATAAGCGGCACCCCTTCGCGAAGAACCAGGAACGCCCAAATCTTACGGATCAGCATATTTTGGTTCCGCCTTATCGGGT
>CAUZKS010000306.1:0-2657 GCA_963580625.1 Dehalococcoidia bacterium
CGACTGGAGCTGCGGCAGGTGGCCCGACGGCGGCGGCTCGAACGTCGTCTTCGAGTATCCGGCCGCCCGGCCCACTTCCGGTCACCGATTCAACATCGACTCCCAATTCACGAGCGACCTTGCGCGCGATCGGAGTGATCTGGCGTCGGCCGCCCGCAACTCCTTGAGGCCCGGCCGGCGGGGCAGCCGCTGGAGTTGGCGAAGGTGCCAGAGCACTCGATTTCGCATCGGTCATCGGTTCGGGCAGATCAATGGCCTCTTCACCGGCAGCAAGGAGCACCGCAAGAAGCGTCCCGGTATCGACCGTCATCCCCTCAGGAACAACGATGCGGGCTAACGTCCCCGCTCCCGGCGACTCCACCTCGCTATTGACCTTGGCGGACTCGACCTCACAAAGCGGATCGCCCTCTTCAACGGCGTCGCCTTCCTGCTTGAGCCACTTGACGATGGTGCCATCGTTCATGCCCATGCCCCATTGGGGGAGAAGAACTCTGGTCGGCATATGGCGTTCCCTGGTCTGCTGATAACGAGTGGACTAAGAGCGGCGCAAACAAATCACGCCCGTGGCGAAAGCATACATCCCATCGGATGCGTTCAGCCAGAGGCTAGGAGTGATCTACCTGACCACAAGCGTATCCAACAACGCCGTCGCCTCGTCCACACTTGGCGCCACCGCTACTCCTGCCACCCCGGTCGCACCGTCCAGAGCGAAAGCGAGTACACCGCCAGGGCCGGACCATCTGGCGACCGTCACATCGCCGCCTTCCAGCCGTGTAAACGTAGCATCAGCATCCAGTACCGCCTCGAAGGCTACCGAGAACTGAAGAGCGTCGGTGTCGGGATCATCCCACTCGATCAAAAGACCCATAGCAATTTCATCGCCAGGGCCTTCCAGCAGCTGATACCCGTCTCGACCCCAGCCTGCGGCCGCTTGCGCAGCTACGGCGGTCTCTGTGCCAAGCGCTTCCAACCAGAGACTGATGTATGCCTCTCCAAGAACGTCCTCGTCCTGAACACTCCACCCATCGCCCAGAATCGCGACCATGTCCGGCAGTACAGGCGGGGCGTTTGGATATTCGTCAGCCAGATACTTCTCCGGATGGATCACCTGCTCCGTCGTCTCCGGCAGGTTCGCCCAGATGTCATCGAGCGCCGACATCCCGCCTTGTTGCCATATCGAATTCACAAACCCGAATCCGGCGGTGTAAGGCCACCTCAATGACGACAGTAAGAAATCTGGCGTCGCCAGAAGCACCGAGAGGACGACAGGGTCGATAGCTAATAATTCGTCGAGCTCCCCAGCTAGAAACGTCCTCCCCCCGTATATCGACTCGACAAAAGTCGCCTCCCCCTCGGCCAGTCCCTCGAGCGCGCGTTCACGGTCGGAATCGCCCTTCGCGTCCTCGAACAGCACGCTGAGATCGAAGTTAATGTCCTGAATCAGATGCGCGTACTCGTGCGAGTAGACGGCCTCTTCCTTCACCGACAGCTCCTCACCACCGCCAAGCACCAACAGCTCCCCGGTTTCGTGGTTGTATAACCCGACCACGGGGCCTTCCAGCAGGGCCTGTTGAATCTCCAGCAAGCTCGAATCCTGCGGAACCAGTCCCTGCAGTTTGAGTAACACCTCAAGATCGGCGATCTCCGCCAGTACCTCTGGGTCTGCCAAGTCTTCCGCCAACTCCTCAGCGATTCGCTGTTTCCCGACCAACGATACGTTCGGATCGCTGCCAGCGGAAAGTTCCCGAATTCCCGAGACAACTTCACCGATCCTAGCCAGCTGACGCGGCTTCCCTTCTGAAGTCGGATCGGGCTGCGAGCCCGTTCCGGTGGACGTAGAATCCCGGGTCGATGCGACACCTGAAACTGTGGCAACCGCTGTCGCCCCCGGTTGTGGCGTGGCCACGTCACCAGGATCATTCCCATCGGAAGCACATGCCACAGCCGCGAGTGACATGAAAGAGGCAAGGAGTACCAACCAACTGGTACGGTGCCGTGTGGATATGGTGGATTTATAAAATTTGTGACCCGGTGATGGCAACTGAATGACTGCTCGATGCGAATGGGCCTCAGGCAACGACCTGATGACCGAGTATCACGACACTGAATGGGGTGTGCCGTCGCACGACGACATCCACTTGTTTGAGATGCTGGTCCTCGAAGGATCACAGGCAGGATTGAGCTGGCAGACGATCCTCAACAAGCGCGCAGGCTACCGCCTTGCGTTTGCGAACTTTGATCTAACCACTATCTCAGCTTACGGTGAATCCGATGTCGAAAGACTCACCCAGGACGCCGGAATTGTGCGGCATCGGGGCAAAATCGAGGCGACAATCGGCAATGCCATCACGTCGTTGTCCGTACAGGCCGAGTTTGGAAGTCTGGATGCCTACCTGTGGGGTTTGGCTGGAGGCCAGCCGATCAAGAATTCGCCCGAGACGATAGGCGACGTCCAGGCCACAACCGAGGTTTCTAGTTCGATGAGCAAAGACCTCAAGAAACGGGGATTTCGCTTCGTCGGGCCAACAATTATGTACGCGTTCATGCAATCAGCGGGCATGGTGAACGATCACGTGGTCACATGCTTCCGCTACAACGAAGTATGATCCCGGTCCCGGTAGTCATCAGGTATTCACAGGTAATCTGAGTTTCAGGAG
>CAUZKS010000307.1:0-2652 GCA_963580625.1 Dehalococcoidia bacterium
GATCTA
This sequence comes from Dehalococcoidia bacterium, assembly GCA_963580625.1. Classification (GTDB taxonomy): domain Bacteria; phylum Chloroflexota; class Dehalococcoidia; order Lucifugimonadales; family Lucifugimonadaceae. Next base: position 7 of record CAUZKS010000307.1, read on the forward strand.
CTTTCAGGGCAAGGATAATATCCCGTTCCACACCATCATCTGGCCGGCGATGTTAATGGGCCACGGCGGCCTCAATCTGGCGGAAGACGTAGCAGCTAACGAGTTCCTGACACTTGAAGGTCGGCCGCTTTCGACCAGTAGCGGGTGGGCTGTATGGCTCCCCGATTTTCTGGAACGCTACGACCCCGACCCGCTTCGTTACTACCTGACATCGATCATGCCTGAAACGTCTGATTCTGACTTCACGTGGAACGGATTCCTGCTGGCCAACAACAATGAGCTTGTTGCGACTTTCGGAAACCTGATCCATCGTGTGCTCACGTTAACCACGCGGAACTTCAACAACGCCGTTCCCAAACCAGGCGATCTGGGTCCAGAGGAGAACGCGGCGCTAGAAGCCTGTGACATGGCGCTGACAGATGTCGCCAATCACCTCGCCGCACGAAACTTCAGGGAGGGCTTGCGGTCCGTGATGGTGCTCGCCCAGCATGGCAACAGGTATGTCGATGGCCGTGCCCCATGGAAACAGATCAAAGAAGATCGCGAGGCGGGCGCGACAACGCTGTGGACCGCCCTCAACATCGTCGAGACACTGCGGACTGTCGCTTACCCCTACCTCCCGTTCTCGACACAAACACTCCACGAAATGCTTGGACATGACGGCGATGTGCTGTCTTCAGGATGGCAACGACAGACACCAGCCGCAGGCACAGCCCTACCGGACCCAACACCAATATTTAAGAAACTGGACGAATCTATCGTGGAAGAAGAAGCGGAACGGCTCGCTTCGGCCAGCGCCCGATGACGGGATCAAACGTGCAACAGATCACCTCCACCAGCCCTTACGACGCGATCTACGATCCCGTGCGGCCAGAACTTCAGTCCGTGATCGTGAACATTGCGTCTCTCGCAGGGGAACAGGGTTCCCATGAAGGCGCCATGGCGGAGCGGCTTGAGCATGTTCTCAGCGCTCCCGGAAAGCGATTACGCCCCGCCATCACCCTGCTCGCTTCCCGCCTCTGGCGGAATCCGTCAGATCTGGATGTGATGATGGGGACGGCGGTGGAGCTTCTTCACATCGCAACTCTCATCCACGACGACACGGTGGATGCCGCAGACACGCGGCGCGGTCGCGAGACCGCTAGCAATCTGTGGGGCCGAAACGTCGCCGTGTTGCTTGGCGATTACGTATTTGCCGCCGCCGCCCGATTTGTTTGCGATACGAACAGCGTCAGGTTGGTCCGTCGTTTCTCTGAGACGATCATGGAGTTGGCTCGAGGGGAGCTAAACGAACTTCTCGACGGACAGGAGTCTCATGTCACACGAGATTCCTACTATCAGCGAATCTACGACAAAACCGCGTCACTGTTCACGACGGCTTCGGAAAGCGGCGCCGTTATGGGCAGCGCACATGAGTCGGAGATTCTGCTACTCCGTAACTACGGCTACAAGTTGGGCATGGCGTACCAGGTGCTGGACGACGTGCTCGACTACGACTCCACCTCTGAGGAACTCGGGAAGCCGGCAGGTAATGACCTCAAAGAGGGCGTCCTGACGTTGCCGGCGATCATGTTGATCGAGGCGGAGCCGGAATCAAACCCGGTATTTGACTGGTTCAAATCGGCCCGTGGCGCACGTGACTACGGTCCAGCCCAGATCGACACAGATACCCTCGATGCCGCTATCAAGGCCGTCCGGGAATCCGGCTATATCGAAGAGAGCCGCAAAATCGCGTTGGGCTGGATTGATGAGGCACAGGAGTCGCTAAGTGGGCTCCCGAATACCGAAGAACGAGTTGCCCTAGAGACACTCGCCGATCTAACCGGTGGTCGTCGGTCCTAAAGACCCGGTAGTGAGCCGAAAACAGGCTCGCCATCGACCAACGTCGCCAGAACACGTATCGCGCTTATATCAGTCGATTCCACTTCGCTCGGCTCGCGTTCAAGCACCACGAAATCGGCCCGCTTGCCTGGCTCAATGGAACCTGCGTCGGCCTCTTGCAGATCGATCCATGCGGCGATCGGGCCGTACAAACGCAAGGCTTCTCTGATCGAGATAATCTGTTCCGGTCCTATCCACTCCCCGCTCAAAGATCTTCTGGTTACAGCAGCCTGAATGCCAGTCAGTGGCGCGGTCGGCCCGAATGGCGCATCTGACGACCCGGCGACGGTCGTGCCGGCGTCGAGTAGGCTCCTGGTGGCGTACAGATGCGTTAAATCACTGCCGCCTGCACTTGATTTCAAGGCACTCACATAACGATCCCCGCGCTCGTAAATAAAGGCCGGCTGTGTCACCACTGATAGTCCGGCTGACGCAATCATCTTTGCGATTTCCGGCGGGCAGTCTGACGCGTGCTCGATACGGTGCCTTCGATCTGCGATCTGAGAACGGTTTCCTACGGCGGCGAACGCCTCGGTAGCCATCACCACGGCCTCAATCTCCACAGCGTGCACCGCAACCTGGTGACCGGCCCGGTGCGCTACCGAAATCATCTCCACCAGGGTCTCGAAGTCCGGATGCATCTCTCCGCCAGAGAACGTGATCGCAATTTTCGTTGCGCCCACCCTCACTCCGGAGCCACTCTCCGGGTTCGGATACACCCCCTCTGGAGACAGCATCACGGTCGGACGAGGCAAGAATCGGCCT
>CAUZKS010000308.1:0-2648 GCA_963580625.1 Dehalococcoidia bacterium
GTAGTCCGCCTGCGTCAGGAATCACCTGAGGCCTGACATCGGACCGAGCAGTGTCCCGGTGATCGTGCGGCGCCGACGGAGCGTCGCCCTCTAAAAGAAGGGGGAAACGCTCTTGTGGAGGGCGGACCGCCGTGTCCGCCGCTCTTCAGGGCTCCCGGGTCGTGCGGACGTAATTGGGTGACGCTGGAAGTTGCGTCCGCCGATTTCCAGCCAACTCATCGGGAATATGCGCAGGCGGCAGCATAGCCTCCACTTTGCGGAACGGTGCCCCCGGCTGATCGCCCCAAGCCGGCGAAGCCGGAACCAAAGGAAAGACGTGCCTCGGTCCGCCCTTCTGTGAAATCCTTCGGGGCTCGGGATCAAGCCATTTACAGAAGGTCAATCCAAGGACAATCCAAGTTCGAACGTAGAGGATTATCGTTTCAAACCTGCACAATCTTCACGAGTGTGGGACTAATCGTATCGTCCGGTTCGACCCACGGCTGTCCAGTTAAGCGCCTGAAGGAATTACGTAACCGTCCAATTATCGGCGAATAACGCTACTATGAGCATGTCTTCGATCTGGCTTGGAAAATCGGTTTTTCAGCCGTTGCTGGCCAGAAATGAATTCTGGCCCGACGGTTTTCTCCCAAGTGGTGGCGGGCTTGGACGCCACAGAAGTGGCGAGGGCCGCTGCACGTTATCCGATGCCGCGGGCCTCGCGCACGCTCAGTGCCTACGATCATTTCGCGGCGATGGTGTTCGCGCAACTGACCTATCGCGAGAGTCTACGCGGGATCGAAGCATGTCTGCTCGGGCGGCGGGCGGCGGCTTATCGCATGGGTATCCGAGGACGTGTTACGCGGACGAACCTCGCTTACGCCAACGAGCATCGCGATTGGCGTGTCTTTGCCGAGATCGCCAGCGTGTTGATGCGACGGGCGCAGCGGCTGTATGGGGAAACGCCACCCGAACTCGGGCTGGAGGCAGACCTGTTCGCCTTGGATGCAACGCTCATCGAATTGAGCCTGGCGTTGTTTCCCTGGGCGCGCTGGCAGAAGGCGCAGGCGTCGGTAAAACTCAATGTGTTGCTGGATGTGCGCAACGATCTGCCGGTTTTCGCCAGTCTCCACGAGGGGAATCGGCACGAGGTCGCCTCGCTCGACGAGATTCCGGTGTATCCGGGATGTTACTATGCCATCGATCGCGGCTACCTGGACTTCCAGCGACTGTATCGCTTGCACGTGGCGGGCGCCTTCTTCGTCACCCGACTAAAAGCCGGCATCCGCTACTACGTCGTCGCGTCGCGGCCGGTGGATCAAACTGTAGGCTTGCGGTGCGATCAAACGATCCGCCTCAGCTCCATCAAAAGCCGCGCGGCCTACCCGGAGCCATTGCGGCGCATCAGCTATGTCGACCCGGATACCGGCCAAGCGCTGGTGTTCCTGACGAACCAGTTCGACTTGGCCGCCCTGATGATCGCCTCGATTTACCGCCGCCGCTGGGCCATCGAACTCTTCTTCCGTTGGATCAAGCAACACCTGCGTCTGCGTGGATTTTTCAGCAACTCGCCGAACGGCGTGCGGGTCCAGATTTGGACCGCGCTGTGTGCCTATCTCCTCGTCGCCATCGCCAAGCAGCAAAAACACCTCGAACCGTCGATGTATGAAATCCTGCAAATCGTCAGCGCCTCCTCGTTTGAGCAAATCCCATTACCGGAACTGCTTATGAAACTTGATACAAGAGATTGTCATGTCGATATTCCTAACCAACTGGAAATCAACTACTCATAACTGGACAGCCGTGGGTTCGACCATACTCACGCCATCCTCCTGACCAGCCAGTCCCTCGATGCAGCGCTGCACGCGGCCGACGGCGCGCTGCGCACGCTCGCGTTTACCGGGAATGCCGCGGATGTGGCTGCGTGCGACGCGGCGCTGGCCGAGGTGGAGGAGCACCTGGCAGTGCTGCAGGCGCTGACCCGGCGCGATCGCCGCCTCTTTGGCCAGACGGTTTCGATCGGGGCTAAAGTTGAGCGTCATGCGGCGGCCACCCGGGAAATTCTGGCCGCGCGACCGGTGGGCGGTCTCGAAGGTGTGCGCCGGCAGTTGGCAGACCGGGACACCGGGGTAATGGTTCGTGAAGCGCGGCGGGACCTTGATCGGCTGAAGGCCGATACAATGAATCTGCTGGCCGCACGCGATACTGCCGCCTACCTTCAGGCGTAGACCACCCGCTGGACGGTGTGGACCGGCGTGGCGCTGGAGATGCTGTTGTTGGCGGGTGTGGTCTGGTTGATTCGCGACGATCTAGAAGCCCGGCGGATCGCCGCAAACGCGCTCGAGCAGGCCAACAGCGAACTGGAAAGCCGGGTCCGGGAACGTAGCGCTGAACTATCATCCGCAAATGGAAAGCTGCGGACGGAAAATCTGGAGCGGCAATGGGCCAACCAGGCGCTGGAGCATCAGGTCCGCTATAACCAAATGATCATCAATTCCATCAGTGATCTCGTGTTCGTCGTGACCAAGGCGCTGAACATTTCCCGGGTCAACCCGGCGGTGATTCAGGTGATCGGGCGGGAGACCACGGCGCTGATTAGCGAGCCGCTGGCGCGATTTGTCCGGCTGGTTGAAACCGACAGCAAGAGCGCGCCCCTGCTCGATCCCGTT
>CAUZKS010000309.1:0-2600 GCA_963580625.1 Dehalococcoidia bacterium
GTCTCCATGTTGATCTCGCCGACTCCCTGGGTCGCGTTCAGGGCGTGACCCTCCCTGGGAGTCCTGCCGCCGTGATCGGCGTTCCCGGCGCGATTCGTCTTCAGAACGGGGCTGCGTCCCTTGCTGTGCCGAGCTGGGGCGCTCCTCGGCTGCGACGTCACCATTTCCGTTACGACGACCGCGACCTCCACGAGATCGCCGTCTTACCGGCGCGTTCCCATTGCCTTCATCCGATGTCGTACGAGATCGGCGCCGGCTTGGCGCTGGCGCGTCAACTTCGTTTCGAGGAGGCCGTTGCTGCGGTTCTGCCGCTGACCGATCCGTGCGGCTAACCGCGGGTTCACCGGACCGTGGAGTTTCTACAGAGTTGCCGTTTCGGTCACGGCTCACGAATGAGGAAAGAGTGCGACGGATGATGCCTTGTTTGCGTCTACCACCCGAATTATCGCTATTTGTATCTGAGTCTTTGTTTAAATCTGGCATGTAATACATCCCAGTTTAGGTACTGCGTAACGTCGATGCAATCAAAGTGAGTGGCGTGCGATTGTTAATCACCGTAAAGGAACTCGGGTTAGACCCTCTCAACACTCGTCAGAATCGGTCGCGCGCTCAAACGGCGAACGCTCAATCGTTCCTGTTACGTTCACCACGATGGATACACACGCTGAATTTCGGACCTCTGAGCGGGAAACCCTGGCCATACGGCTGGCGGTCGTAGCCAGCGCGCTTTTGTTCGGGCTAGTGACCGGGGCCGACCTGATCGGCGTGGTGGTGCTTGCGGTCGCATTTGCTTCCTACACCGTCGTGCTTCAGTTCATCCTCTTTCCGCGGTTCCGTTCAGACGGCTGGATCTACGGGATGATGGGTGTCGATCTCCTCTTCACTGGAGGTGCGGCGGCCACTCTCGGGCTGCCCGGCCCGGCCATCGCAATACCGGCCCTGTTTGCCGCCCAGTACGCCCTGTTCCTTGGATACCGGGGCGCAGCCATTTCAGCCGTACTTGGAATTACCGCCACCCTCGGCGGCGGGATGATCGTTGGCAGTTTTGCTCTCGACGCAATATCAGCCACCGTACCGGTCATATCCGGGGCCGCTGCGCTGTCCGGATATATTGCTTCGAGCCGATTTTCTGAACGCTCCGCACGCCGAGAGGCACAGATGGGCAACGATTCTGATGCCCGAGCGGCAAGGGTGCTCGACGGACTCCGCCCGATTTCTTCTGCCAACGATGAAACCACTGCGCTGGAAGCGTTCGCCCGTTCCATACTGACCATCACCGGTTTCGACGCGGTCGTGGTTTACACCCGTAGCGGTGGGCTGAAACTCCGACAACGCGTGCTCCTCAAACGCGATGGCGAGGACGACACAGCCAACGATTCAACGGGTGCTTTCGAGGAGTCGATGGACGGCGAATCCGCCGCCGCCCGCGCTGCGGCACAGGGCGTCGCGCTTGCTCTGGGAATCGGCGGCCCGACTTCGGAAGGCATGCCCGGCTGGGCGACCCGGATGGGATACAAGTCTGGAGTTGTCGCTCCGATGATCGTCGGGCACATCCCAGCTGGTGTCGCCTTCGGGCTGTGCCGGGTCGAAAACTCTTTAACACTGGAGCAGATCGACCAGATGGAACGATTCGTCTCGCTGTCTGCCCGTCTGGTGGCGGCGCACAACTCCGGGACTCAGTCAGCCGCACGCGACCGGCTTTCACTTGAATTGGACGCCGCCGGAAGAACCGAACTAGGCGAGTCTCGACCGATCATCAAAATGGACGGCCTGACGTTGGATCCTGCGACAGACCGATCTTCCGTAGTCGGCGTACCTGTTTCGCTCTCCCGTTCGGAGTTCGATCTCCTGTATGCGCTGGCAGGCACCCCGGGACAGGTGATGGATCCGGGCTCACTCATAGAGTCGGCGTTCGGCGACTCCCCCGACGGCGGACCACGGGCCGTAGACACCACGCTCTACAGGTTGAGGCGCAAATTGTCCCGGGCGCCCGAGGGCGAAGACTTGATCCGCACGATCCGTGGCAAGGGATATCTCCTGGTGCCACCATCAGCAGCAAAGGTCTCCGAAGATATTTCAAACGCTGTCGCCGCTGAGAGATAAACGAGGTGCTCCTCCTCTCCCAAACGGGAGGAGGGTGGGGTGAGGGAGCCAAGGCCGAAGGCCAAGTCGTCCCAGCGCGTTATTTGTACCCACGGCATTGCCCAAGACATGGGCCCGTCGGACCTGGCTCAATCTTCCGATAAAACGTGTACATGACGAACGCTGCTTAGTGTCGTGTCAGCATTGATAAGTGACAGTTGTAGAGTGAAGGATCGCCCTCAAAGGAACGCGCTCGGCACTATCCCTTCACCCTGCACCCTCTTCCCACAGGGAGAGGGGAATTGTCATCACGTAATCTCCTGTGAGCGGCTGCACCTGAGGGCAACAATCCCGGCTCAGACGCGGCCTGTTTCAGTTCGGGAATCCGTACATTTTGTCAATCCCGCAGCTTCACAGGCAAATAGACGCGCCATCTGATCCGTAATTTGAGACTCGCGACTGCGGGCATTGGGACTAAACGCCGCAGCCGGTATCGATAACAAAGACGAGCGATCAGG
>CAUZKS010000310.1:0-2587 GCA_963580625.1 Dehalococcoidia bacterium
CGCATGAACAGACTGTAGTTATTCCAGCCATGCCGTGAAAGAGCGTCCAGCATGTCAGGTGACACATGCGTGTGGTGCTCCTTGTAGTCGTCTATACGATCTTCCCGGACCTTGAGAAGGAAACCGACTCGTTGCATGTCCCGAACCTCTAAAAACCACTTGAATGAATTGACCGAAGGGACCAATTTGAAGTTCCCGCGGCAGGTTGATACGTTCGCTGCGCGGTATGCTACCGCCCCGCTCGGATTCAGTTGAGGAATCAAATAAACAACCCGATTGGGTTTCCATCACTATGAAGAGTTACGCACAGGTCCTGGATCTCAAAGACGATCCCGAGAAGATAGCGAAGTACAAGGAGTACCACCGGGCCGTGTGGCCGGAGGTACTGGAGTCGCTGCGCTCGATCGGACTCGAAAAGATGGAGATTTTCCTGGTCGGTACACACCTGTTCATGTACTACACCGCGCCGGATGATTTTGTGCCTGAACGGGACTTTCAGGCGTACACCGATGCGAATCCCCGCGCCGAGGAGTGGAACGACCTGATGTCCACGTTCCAGGCCAGAGTTCCAGAAGCAGGAGCCAATGACTGGTGGACCCCGATGGAAAAGGTGTTCGACCTCGACTGGTAGACCGCTCCAATAAAACCGCATTAAGGCTCAGATAAACAGAGGTAAGCCGCTTAACTGATGTCGACCGAATCGCCAGAAAAACCATCCGGAATCGATACAACGATCCATTTCGTTCGATATGGCCTGCCCGTATTCGCGGTTATGGCCGCTATATTCGCCGTCTCCCAGGTTTCCGGCACGACGTTCGGAGAAAGTTCAATACTCGAGTCTGCCTCGGGAGTAGTTGGCCGGTACACGGACGAGCTCGCTCATTTCATCGAGTACTTCGTGCTGAGCGCACTCATCATGCGCTGGATCCTGGCGGTGAAAGTTCCAAGTAACTCGGGCGATCTGGACCCAGTAATGCTCCGATCCGCCGGCCAGAAGGCCGTGCTACTCGCCGTGCTATATGCAATCAGCGACGAAGCACACCAGTGGTTCATCGCCGACAGATCCGTGGAACTGCTTGATCTATTGATCGACGGCATCGGTGCGACCATGGGAAGCGCTGTGTACCTGTCCGTGTTTCAGGTATGGCGACTCCAGAGAAGCAGGAACAGCTAATGACCTCATCATTTGAAGCATGGGAGCTCAAGGCCCGCCAGACTGAGCTGCTCGAAGCCATTGAAGACGCCGTGCAGATGGCGGAGGAGATGAGCGGGCCGCCGCAACCGATTTACGTAGGCAACAAGATCCGGGAAGAAGTGGTCGCAGCCCTGTACGACGCTCGTACCTACATTGAGGTAGGTCAGGTAGCAGCGCCTGCGATACGAGACCGTCTGAGGGATGCGCGCCTGGCTACCTCAGAGCTCTCCGCAGAGGACAAGTCGTTTGATCGATTGTTCAGCCGATTACGCGCCATATCCGAGAACGCCGACAACGCCGCCAAACTGGAGTAGGTTTCTCGAACACGCGTGCTACTATTCGCACGTGGTTAGGAGCGCTGAATGACTTACCCGATCTAGCTCATAGCACTCCCGATTTCACCCCTCGCCAACCCCCTGTTACGAATGGTGAAGACGAATTGAGCGAGGCCAGGGTAGATATCCAGGTCGACACCAAATTTCAGCAAGCATTCGCGGCGGCCAGTTTGGACCGTTTGCTTTTGGACGTGGCCGAGACTGCCCTGATACGTGAGTGGGTATCCGGGCCCGACCATGTGACGCTAATCATCACGGACGACGAAGCGTTGCGTAAGTTGAACCTAGAGTTCATGGGATACGACGAACCGACGGACGTGCTGTCTTTCAATACAGGGGTTGGTAACGCAACCTCCGGTGAATATGATCCTTCTGACGGCAAGGAAGCCGCTTCTGGTAATGCCGAAATGCTCGATTGGCCGGATGTCGATGGCGAAGAAACGGCTGAACTGGGTGACATTGCGATCTCGTACGAACGGGCCGTTGCACAGGCTGAAACCGCCGGTCACGATGCCGCTCACGAGCTTTCGGTGTTGACCGCACACGGAGTGCTTCACCTTCTGGGCTACGATCATGCAGAGCCGGAGGAACACCGGGTAATGTTCGGGAAAACGGACGATATTCTCGCAGCGATGCCAGACCGTTCAGACAGGCCCGATGCAGTTGGGAGCCCGATCGATGACCAGTAACAACGAAGTTTTCTATCGAAAATGGCGCCCGCAGAGATTTGACGAAGTAGCGGGCCAGGATCACGTAACGCAAACACTAAGACAGGCGTTGCGGACAAATCGCGTCGCCCACGCGTACCTGCTGTGCGGCCCACGCGGCACGGGAAAGACCTCCACCGCGCGAATTCTCGCGAAGGCCCTGAACTGCATGGACCAGCGCGACGGCGAGCCGTGCGGTGGCTGCGACAACTGCGTGGCGGTCACGGAAAATCGGATGCTGGACTTGATCGAGATCGACGCAGCATCGAACCGCGGGATCGACAACATAAGGGACCTGCGTGACAAGGCCCGTTTCGCGCCGGGTTCTGGCAAGTACAAGGTATATGTGA
>CAUZKS010000311.1:0-2582 GCA_963580625.1 Dehalococcoidia bacterium
CCAAGCCGTTCCAACTCACGACCCACGTACACCGCCTCCTGGTAGGAGTAAACGCCCCAAGGGTCATGCATCAGCATCATGTCCGGACCAACCGCGTCCCGCACAGCCTCACAAATCTCGACATCCTCACGCGGCGAGGCGGGCTTTCCGGGAGTTGGCGTCATCGTCCTGGGGTCCATGAAGATGTAAGCGTGGACCTTGAACGCCTGATAGCCGCGTATTTTGCATGCCCGTGCCAGGCGGGCGTACACGTCCGGGCCACCAAGGTTCGGCGCGGTACTGCCGTACGCCTTCACCTTTGTGCGAGCACGACCCAGCAGCTTCGCCACAGAAACACCTGACGCACGGCCTGCCAGATCCCACAGCGCCGAATCGATGTTGCCGAGCAATCCCTCCGAGATACCACGGTGCTGCGCCATCCAGTTCCAGAGCAACTCCCTGTCCCACGGATCCTGGCCGACAAGCATCGGCTTGATGACCGACTCCACCTCTGCCGAGGTCGCCCCATAGAAGTAGGAGTGCACGCCTCCGGTCGAGTAGCCAACAGCGCCACTATCGGTCGAGATACGGGTGATCGACTGAACGCCATCGTGCTCAGCAGAAACCTCTCCGTAACCCCACTTTGTGCCCTGGCTACTCGTGGGCATCCGAAACGAGATGACCTCAACGTCCGTGATCTTCCCAGAACTCAAAAGGGCGCACCTCGTAAGGATCTAACCGCCGATACATCGTCGAAGGTCGTGAGGGTAGCCGATTTCGACGGGTTCTGGTCCTACCAACAGGTTTACGCCCGTGTGATAACGAACAACTGCCCGTCTCCCATCGCGATCGCATCGCGATTCCATCCTCCTGAAACCCGTTCCCGGTAAACCGGGCATCGTCTAGGGAGGAACGAACTTTTCTCTCAGACCTGAAATGCAACGAGGTTCATGCGCTCGGCAGTTGGTATGGTGTTCAGATGCGCCAGCGCAGCAACCGGTCCGGCCGTTCCGCAAGCATTATGTTGAGCCTGTTAGTTGGCCTTAATTCTCCTGTCCAGCTGACAGTTACCGCTGTTGAACCACTTCAATCCGCACATCGTCCGGACCTTGTACAAACGCAATGAGGTTGCCGCCAGGCACATCGATCGGTCCCTCAAGTAACGGAGCACCCAGTGCGCCCAGCCGCTCGATATCCGCCAGCAGGTCATCGGAGTTGACGCCGAAATGCTCCAGCCCCCAGTGCGTCCCGGCGTCTCCGTCCGCCATCGACTCACCGTCACGGGCGCTCGATATGTTCACGATCAAGCCGCCCGGAGATTGGCAGTTCAGGCGACGGTCGCCAAAAGAGCGAACCGTATCGCTGAGGATCTCGAACCGGAACGCCTCGACATACCAGTCAGCGGTACGACGAGGGTCCGGTGCTTTCAGATGAATGTGGTTTATTTCGAACGCCAACTAACGTCTCCCAATCGGTGCGTAACAAAAGACGCCCGAGCATAGAGGCTCGGGCGTCTTTTTAAGTTCGGTCGCCTGCTATGGCCGCTGTATAAGCTCGATCCGGATCGGGCCAGGGACTGAGATAAAAGCGATCTTCAATCCGCCGCCCGCGTCAATCGGGCCTTCCTTCAGCTCGGCGCCAAGGCCGGTGAGCCGCTCAAGCTCGGAGTCCATGTCATCGACATCGAACCCAAAGTGCTCTAGGCCGAAGCGAGGCTCGGCACTAGCCGGGTCCAGCTTTTCCCCAAGCTTGTCACGCTGGCCCGAAATGTTGATGTTGAACCCGTTGCCGTCGTAGCAGCGCAGGAATCGGTCGCCCCCGGCGTCCCGCAAGTCGTCCGAGCGAATCTCGATGCCGAACGCCTTAACAAACCAGTCGGCGGTCTTCCCCGGGTCTTCAGACTTCAGATGGACGTGGTTAACGATGTGTCCCATGAAATTCCTCTGGCAGTCTTAGCTGCCACCTGTTTCAAGTGTTATCAGTAGCCGCACGAGATTATGCCCCGCACATGGGCCGGTCAAGGAGATGTTCATCTGCATTATTTGGTAGCAGCTTGCCCGGTTAGGGGCGTATTGACTTTAACGGGCGATCGCAGGACATGGCGGCGTATCAAATTCACGCTCTTGACGTTAGCCGAAACAAAACCCGCACGCGGGCTAGATACCGATCACCTCAAACGTGACACCATAGTCCACGCCGAGTCGCTCTCCGGCCGCCGCTGCACCCCATGTGAGGAACTCCTCGGGGTCGAAATCGAACGACAAACCCTCGATGTACCTCTTGTGCTCCTTCAACGAAGCGATACCGCGCGGAAGCGAGTCCGTTACGTCCACCCCGTGCGTCGGGCTGCCGGATCCGCCGGTCAGTACGGAACGAATACCATTCCAGGGTTCATAACCCTCTTCCAGTAGCTCAGGAAATATCCAGCGATTCCCGGCGTCTCGCGCCGCATCGAGCACCCCGAGGCCTGCCCAGCGATGGTCCGCCATATTCAACTTCCCGCTCGGGAATAACAGTCGGTGATTTCCGCTGATCACGATGTCCGGCTTGTACTTTCGGAACGCCCGAGTGATGTCACGACGAAGTTCCATACCATACTCGAT
>CAUZKS010000312.1:0-2574 GCA_963580625.1 Dehalococcoidia bacterium
CGCTATTAGTGCCTGAAAACGCTCCGGCACCGTTATCCTGTTCGTTGGCCCGGACATCCCCCGGTACACACGCAAATAAAATCCCCTGCGAGGTATGGATGCTCAAGACGCTGGACGGCAAGACACCGCAGATCCATCCCACGGCTTTCGTAAGCGAGACCGCTTACCTGATTGGCGATGTCGAGGTCGGAGAGATGGCGAGCATCTGGCCCGGCGTGGTTATCCGTGCCGATAGCGGTAAGATCAAGATCGGCAGTTATACCAACATCCAGGACAACTCCGTCCTGCACGCCGACTACCCGGCCGAGATCGGAAGCCACACGACCATCGGCCACAACGTCGTGTGCCACGCAACAAAGGTCGGCGACAACTGTCTTCTCGGGAACGGCGCCGTGTTGAACGGCGGATGTGAGATCGGCAACGACTGCCTTGTTGGAGCAAACTCGACGGTCGTCGAGAGCATGGTCGTGCCGGACGGATCGCTTGTCCTAGGCACCCCCGGGCGTATCAGAGGCGAGCTGAAGGACAGTCACAGGGAGATGATCAAGCACGCTACTGATCACTACGTGGAAGCAATCCCGCGCTACAAGGCCAGTGGCGGATTCGAGTAGACCTCAACCGCACAACAAATCGGATGTAAATAAGGGGCGGCCCCGTGCGGGCCGCCCTTTTTACATTGCTCCTAGTAACCGGGATCCCCGCCGGCGTCAGCGATCCCGGAGGGTACCGGCCCCGGCTCGACAGTTACCGATCCGACCATCGACGGGTGAACCTCGCAGAAATAGGCGAAGGTGCCCGTGGCATCAAAGGTATGGCTGAAGGTTCCGTCCTTGCTGAAGTTACCACTCTGGAACTCGGGCGAGGAGTCGACGTCCGGCGACAGGCCGTGGCTCACGGTGTGCGGGGCGTTATCCTGGTTGGTCCACGTGACGGTGTCGCCGACCGAGATCGACAGCGTCTGTAGCTGGAATCCCGATATGTCTGACAGGACCGGCGATCCCTCCGACTTCGTGGCGTCTCCGCCGTCCAAGGCGGTCATCGATGCGGCAACGATCTCACCACATGCCGTGTAGACCGCGATCTCGTCGCCAGACTTGTGGAGGTTGACCGCAAATCCGTCACGCATCACATTGGAGATCGAGTCGTCGATCACTGTCATCGATCGTCCCTCGACAACGTTTGTCAACGCATGCGCAACGTCGCCGAGGGCGTCACATGTACCGGCATGTATGTGGATCGGTTGCGGCACGTCGGCTGCGCCGCTGCCGATGTCGATTACCACCTCCGTGGTGGATCCTTTGTCCAGGAGAATCGCAACGCCGGACTGGCCGGAACCGTCCAGCGCATCGAGCGGAATGATGACCGAGGCCTCAGCCTGCGCCATCATCAGATCGTCACTGTGACCGTCCATCATTGCGTCGTCAGCTATCGGGTCAGGGGCAGCGGTATGTTCGGCGGTAGGCGCCGGGGCCGAGGTCGGGGCTGGGGGAACAGCTGTCGGTTCCGGAGCGTCGCCGCTACAGGCGACAACGCCGAGCACGAGCGCTCCCCCGGCCAACAGCAAAAGGCTGCGTCGGCGTGCGCTCGATTGGATCAAGTTTGAGATCTTGGTCACTTCCCACCCCCGGGGATCAATGGTTTTATTTCATCCGTGCTGTCCCTATTTCGTCACCAGAGCGACGGCGGATCACATGGATTTCGGATCGGCTCAAAAATGAATCCAGAGGCGGTCGCGGTTTGCCACATGGGAGACTGAACTCGGGTGATCCAAACCCGGGCACTAGACGAATTACCGGTAGAGAGATGTTGACCGATGACGAATCCCTCGTTCGTTCCTCATGATATCTCGTTCGCCAGTGGTTCACTGATCCGTTCGAAGCACGTTTCCCAGAAGGGGTCTATCCCAGGTGGTTACAATTGCTCCTCCACCATTAACCGGAGGAATCACCACGCCCAACTCAAGTGCCAGGGAAGGACTAGCGCGAATAAACCGGGAAGAGGCCGACCTCCTCTTAATGCGTTTACGCGGGCGAGATCCAGGCGCCGTGGACGACCTGTACGCGCTTATCGGTAGACGCGCGTTTGGCCTGGCATTCCGGGTGCTTGGAGATGGAGCAGCGAAGGAAGCCGGTGGCGACTGGGTACGCATCGAGGCGACACTCGGTCAAGTCGGCAGAACGGCCTCGCTGGGCGGGTTTGAGCCTTTGACGTCAGATCGCGACTACCAGCTGTGGGCCGTGCGTGACGAAACCGCCCTGCAACGTGGCGACCAGATCGCCAACACGGAAGAGGCCCATGGTGGAAGCAACGCGCCCACGATGGACCCACTTCTCAGCACCAAGATCTGAGCGTCACATCCGCTCCGGCGCATTCATCCCCATGAGCGAGAGGCATTTCGCAATGGCAATTTGTGCCGCCTCCACCAGCTTCAGTCGCGCCTTCGAAACAGGCAGATCGTCCTCATCCTCTGAGATCACCCGGCAGGCGTCGTAGAACCTCTGCAGCGCCCTTGCAACCTCGGTCGCGTAGTGCGGAACCTGTTGCGGTTCGAGTCGATCCGCGGCGCGATCCACG
>CAUZKS010000313.1:0-2573 GCA_963580625.1 Dehalococcoidia bacterium
GGCCTTCTAGTGCATTCGCGAGCGTTATCTCGTCGGCGTACTCCAGGTCTGCGCCGGACGACAGGCCACGTGCGAGTCGCGTCACCTTTATTCCGAGCGGAGAGATCAGGCGTTGCAGGTACATCGAGGTTGCCTCGCCTTCAAGATTCGGGTTTGTGGCGAGTATCAACTCGGTTACCGTCTCGTCCCGGAGCCGGTCAAGCAACTCTCGTATCTTCAGTTGCTCGGCTCCGATGCCGTTGACCGGCGATATCGAGCCGTGGAGGACGTGATACAGCCCGTCGTATGCCCTTGTGCGTTCCAGCGCCAGCACGTCTAGAGGCTCTTCCACGACGCATATCCGGGTGCGATCACGCCGTTCGTTCGTGCAGACCGCACAGACCGGATCTTCAGTGATGTTGAGGCACTTTGAACAGAGGACGATTCGGTCCTTGACCGATATCAAGGCTTCGGCCAGCGCTTCTGCCTCTTCCCGCGGCATACGGATCATGAAGTATGTCAACCGCTGCGCAGATTTGGGCCCAACGCCGGGGAGTCGGCTGAATGCCTCAATGAGACGCGCGACGGGTGGAGCCGCCGATGGGGTGGAGTTGGTGGAGTTCATCGGTCCGGGCGCTCTGACCTTCTTTAAGCGTTCTGGCTTTAAGCGTTCTGAGAATGCGATCTGGGAAGGGTAGTTACATAAGTCCGGGGATGTTCAATCCGCCCGTGATGGCGGACATCTTCTTCGCCGCCTCCGCCTGTGCGGTGTCCATAGCCTCGTTAACTGCGGCCATCACAAGGTCCTGGAGCATCTCGATATCTTCCGGATCGACGACCTCGGGTGCGATCTCGATCGATTCAACCTTCGAGCCGCCGATGATCGTTACTTTGACGACACCGCCGCCGGCCGTAGCCTCGGTGCGCGCCTCGGCGAGCTCTTCTTGGATCTTCGCCATCTGGGCCTGCATCTGCTGGGCCTGTCGGAGCATGTTTTTGTTCAAGTTAATGTCTCCCTGTGCTGAGTTCTCAACTCCGGGTTCGGGGAATTATCCCGCCGGGTCTGGATCTGTCTCTCTTGGATTCGCTTCGGGCGAACTTATTTCCGGCTGGTCAGGAGGGGGCTGGTTGGCGGGTTCCGGGGTTTCAGTATTTGTGTTGCTGACGGTTCCTTCGTCGACGATGCGAGCACCCATCGTTACCGCCAGCCGTACGATATCGCTGTCCATCGCCGTCGGTGTTCTTTTGGCGGCTCCATTCGAGTCCCGGCCGACGATGACGACCTTCAACTTTACGGCATACGCCTTTTCTACGGCCATCTCGATAGGGCCCCGGCCGCGTGGATCGGCCAGTTCGTTGGCCACGCGGTCGCCCATCGATTGCTGACGGAAAGAAAGACTGAGTGTGTCGCCATCAACCTTTGCCTCCTGAACGCCCCGCAGTATTGCGCCGAGATTGAACTGCGTGCCCTGGGTACGGGCAAGTTCTCTGATGACACGGACCCATCGTTCATCCTGTGGTGCTCTGGCGGGCCGGGATTCCCGGGCGGTCTCAGGCGGTCTTTCCGTTGGACTTTCCGGGGGCGCACCTCCGCCGACCGGGGCCGGCTGTCGTGGTTGGCCTTGCGGGTTGGACGGGGGAGGGGAGGGCTGGGGTCGTCTCGTTGGCGCCGGTCCGGGCTGGGCCGCCGGTCTTGAGCGAGCAGGAGCGGTCGGAGCAGGGGCCCCGACTATCGCGACGGCGACGGGCGCCGCGGGCCTGTCAGCCATAGCGTTCAGCAGTGCGATCTCCAGTGGCAGAGGCGAAGACGGGTTCTGTCTGAAATCGGCCTTTTCCAATTCAGTCACGACGTGTAGGAGCTTCTCAAGCGTCACGTCCCGGCTGGCGTCGGTCATCGCGTCCAGCGCGTCTTGCGACTGGCCAAGCGCGTCCTCTACACCCGCTTTTACGAGTAGTCCCGCCCGCAGAACGTCGACCGTGCCGCTCCTCAGCCGGCCAATATCGGCCCCTTTTGCCGCTTCACGGTTGATAATCTCAAGCGCCGATTTCGGATTGGATTGCAGCGCCGCTACGGCGAGTTCGGTGCTTGATTCGGTATCGCTCAGGCCCAAAAGCTCAAGTGCTTGATCAAGGTTAATTTCGGAACCGTACGACACGGCGAGTTGTTCAAGCAGATTCTCTGCGTCACGGAGACTTCCGTACGCGGTGCGGGCGATCAGCGCGAGGACTTCAGGATCGGCGTCGATCTCCTCTTCCCCGGCGATCTCCGCCAGTTTGTCGATCACGACATCGTTGGAGAGTCGGCGGAAATCGAACCGCTGGCATCGAGACAGGATCGTCGCCGGAACGCGGTGTGTTTCCGTGGTAGCGAGGACAAAGATCACGTGGGGCGGTGGTTCTTCCAGGGTCTTTAGGAGGGCGTTGAACGCATCTCCGCTCAACTGGTGAACCTCGTCGATCACATATATCTTGTACTTGCCAGAACTCGGCGCGAAACGGGCCTTGTCACGCAGGTCCCTTATGTTGTCGATCCCGCGGTTCGATGCTGCGTCGATCTCGATCAAGTCCAGCATCCGATTTTCCGTGACCGCCAC
>CAUZKS010000314.1:0-2565 GCA_963580625.1 Dehalococcoidia bacterium
ATTCAGCGGATATTCCCCCGGAATAACTGTAACAACGCAGTTGAGCCACGAAACGCGCTTGCTTACAGCTTTGCGCACCTGAGTCCGAACGTTCAGAATGGCGGCTAGTCGAGACAGGCCGTACCTGCTACACGAAGTACGTGCGAAATGGCTGGGCCAATCATCTATCGGACGCTCGGAGGACGGATTGCGGCGTTTCAGGTCTTTCATAAGGCTGGTTGCAAGTATTGGCAACGAGTTCTTCGCCCGCAACGGACCATACATGGCCGCTGCGGTGTCCTTCTACGCCCTGTTCTCTATGTTCCCGCTGATGCTCGCGTTGATCGCCGTGGCCGGGTTTTTCCTTGAATCTGAAAGCTTCCGTGATCGGCTGATCGAAGGCATCCCAGAGGTCCTGCCGGTTGAAGGCGATCTTGTGGCGAGCATCATCGCAAACGTCGCGAGCGGAGCGGCCGTCGGGAGTGTTCTCGCAGCCATCGGCCTGTTCTGGGCGTCCACGGCGGTGTTTGGCGCCATCCGAAAGTCCATCAACAACATCTGGGGCATCACGAGGACACGTGGTTTCCTCAAAGAACGCCTGATGGACATAACCCTTATGCTCGGGGCGTCCGTGGCGCTGATGGTCTCGATTTTTGCGACTACCTTCCTGAACTTCCTCAGTGAATTCACGACGGTGTTATTCCAAAACGACACCGTGAACCACAACTTCTGGAGCAGGGTCGCGCTCGTGCTTCCCTGGGCCACCACATTCATTTCGTTCTTCTTGCTCTACCTTTGGTTGCCGAACACGCGTGTCCGTCTTCGAGAGGTGTGGTTGCCGGTGCTGATCGCAGGAACGACCTTCGAAGTCGGCAAGATCGTGTTCGTGATTTATCTAGGCAACTTCCGGAACTACGCGGACGTATATGGAGCCGTAAGCGCCGTCATAGCGCTGATGGCATGGGTCTATGTATCCACCATCATTCTTCTGGTGGGTGCACTCCTTACATCGCGATATTCCACCTATTTGAATCTCCGGGACCAACGCAATCAACTCAATGAACTCTCACAGAGCCTTGAACGGATACGCTCCAACCGACCGGTGGTGGCCCCTGCACTTGCCGATTAGGCGGATCTGATCTGGAATTCCAGCGCTGATCGAGGGCAAGCCAGTGGGCAGTAGACCGGAGTTCCTGCCTGATCTGTGGAACTATTGCCCGGGCGATGAGATTGTTGTGGCCGTCTTACGCGAAGACATACGGATCGAGATCACTGTATCGCTGGATGAGCGTCCGTCCTGAGCTTGACCAGCGATTATCCAAGAGGGGCGCGGGCCAGTTCCTCATATCGCGGACCGTCAACCATGAGACGGCTTCGGTACAGGACCAGGGAATCCACCTGAATATCCGGGCGCGGTTCCGGCAGCCGGACGTGCGCAAACGCCTGTCCTATCTGTCCGGAGGCGAACGGAGGCACCTCGCGCTGTAATCGTCCAACAGTCAGGTGTGGGTTGTACCTGCGGTCTTCTCCCGCGACACCTATCCTCTTGAGAGATCCTTCAAGCCGCGCCTGGAGCATGTGCAACCGGTCAACCTCGCCCTTGATGCCCACCCACAGAACCTTAGGTTGCCGGAGATCAGGAAACGCACCGGTATCATCTAGCCTGAGTGTGAACTTTCCGGAACGTGATGCGGCTTCGGACATGCATTCCGCTATTGCGTCGATTCGGTCCTGGTCCGTATCCCCAAGGAACCGAAGCGTCAGATGCATCATCTCCGCACGAGACCAACGGACGTTGGGCCGGAGGAATTCCGGGACCTTCCAGGCGGTGCCCGTCAGCGCAGCTTTAGCTTCCGATGATAGATCTGTGGCGATGAACATACGCCACAGGTCGTCCCTGGATTCGGGTACCTGGGAATCACGTACTGTTGCCGGATTGAATCCGGGGCGTCCGCCAGGTCTATTCACCGTTGGCGCGTGAAAGTCTCGCCGACGAATCTCCTGGCCCGGCGCGTACGGCTGCGGCGCACGCGGTCCCGATGGTCCAGCAGGGCCGGGCGGGCCCTGGGGCACGAACCGCCCTGGATTGCTCCCTGGCCGCATTGGCGCTCCGGGTCCAGGCGTCCAACGTGGCCCGGGAGGTCCGGTGGGTCGGAACGGTCCTTCAGATCGGTACGGGGACATAGCTGATAAGTCTAGAGCTAGCGACGCCGTGACGCAGCCCCGCATACCGACGTTCCGGTTACAGAACAGTTATCCATCTGGATCGAAAACCGCCCGTCAGAACGCAATCGATCACGTCCCAGGCGTTCTGGAGCGAAAGCGGGTATTAATCCAGTAACGGCGTACACAACTTCACGAGCGATCAACGTTAAACGGGGCATCCAAACATTACAACGCGGTAGGATTCGCCAACCAAAGCTCATGAAACTCTCCCACCTGAAAATTGGAATGGCCCCGTTTTCGGATTCCCGACACGGGATCCGTGGACTGGCACGCGGCCTCCGGATTACCGTCGTGGCGCTATCGCTCGTCAGCATCGCGGCCGTGTGTGTAAGTAAAGGAGGGGGCGTTGAGTTCGTCCAG
>CAUZKS010000315.1:0-2555 GCA_963580625.1 Dehalococcoidia bacterium
GTTTAGTTGGGTTCCAGCCATATCGCGATACGTGAACTGTAGTAGTTGGATTCATACTTGGCCGGTGGGACGTAGCCGATCGGTCCATGGAATCGGCGGTTGTTGAACCAGTTGACTCTAGGTCGTCGAGGCCGCGCCATGGACCTCTGCGACGTACCAGTCCCATCACCGACTCGGCCATGGCATTGGCGTACGAATCTCCCTTGCTACCGACAGGCGTCACCGCCCTTGTTTTGGCCAGCCGTTCGGTGTAACGGATCGAGAGGTACTGAGCCCCTCAGTAGGGGGAGGGTCGCTTGATGGTCTGATCAGTCGTCAAACTTGCCTCACACCCGGGCACCACAAATTGTTAATCTGCGGTCATGAACATTCCTGATTCAACCAAGTACATCGATATTGCCCGAGGTTTTGCGGAAAAAATCGCCGGGCGTGTAGAAGAAATTGACGAGGGGCGGCGGATCCCGGCTGACCTTGCCTCCGAGATTGCAGACGCTGGCCTTTTCAGACTCCTAGTGCCGAAATCGCTCGGCGGCGGGGAGATCCCGCATCCGGAACTACTGGAGATAGTCCGGATATTTGCTCGCGTCGATGGCAGCACCGCATGGTGCGTCAACCAGAACAACATCACCGCCACGGATTCAGTGCGAATGCCCTTCGAGACGGCCCGTGAGATCTGGGGTGATCAACGCGCCGCCATTACAAACGGTCCGCCTTCCAGGGATACGATTGCCGTGCCTGTCGAGGGTGGGTACCGGGTAACCGGCCACTGGGACTTCAGTAGCGGAAGCAGCCACGCCACATGGCTCGTTGCGCGAGGCCCGGTAGAAGGACGTCCTGGAGAGATTCGTACGTCCCTTGTGCCGAAGGCCGATGTGCCGATGTTGGATACATGGGACGTGAGTGGACTACGCGGCACGGCTAGCTTGAGCTTTGACCTGAACGATCATTTTGTTCCGGAGAATCACACATACATAGACTCTATGGCCACATATGAAGACGGCCCACTTTACGTGACCCCAAAGGTTCCGATGTACTCGATAGGCTTTGCCGCACTTTCTGTAGAGTTGGCGAGGGCGTGTCTTGATGACGCGATCGGGGTCGCCACCAAAAAATCCCAGCATGGTGTGTCGAGTCCGATGATCGACAGGCCAACCGTCCATCGTCAGATCGGTGAAAACGAGGTGACGCTGAGGGCGGCGGACTCTTATCTACGCTCAACGGCGTCCAAGATGTGGGATGCGGCAGTCACCCGTGGCGAGGTAGAGCTGGCGATCAGGGCGGAGATCCGTATGGCCTCTACGTATGCGATTCGGCAGGCGGTGCAGGTGGCAGATGCTGCCTATGAGATCTGCGGCGCCAGTGCGATTTTCAAACGCAACCCGGTGCAACGGCGCTACCAGGACATCCATGTAATCGTGCAGCAGTTCCAGGGACGGCCAACAAACTTTGAAACGGCTGGCCGCTACTATCTTGGTCTGGAAACGATCGGATCCCTTTAGAGAGCCGGCGGCGAATATGTCCTGGTGTCACCTGATGCTGATCTCAGGCAGGCTGACCCTTATAGCGTCTAATTCGTTCGCCAGCCGCAACGGCTGGCGTCCCTAATCGGAGCTACTTTTTGTTCTCTGGCTCGTCTTCCTTCGCAAGGCCGGCAACACCCGGCGTGAGACGAGCCCCACTCCGAAGAATCATCCGGCCTCTGTCTTCGTCCACCTGAGCTGCGGCAAGAGCACGTTCGTTGTCTCGAATCTTACTGGCGACTGCTTCACCGGCCCGAAGCCACGTGCTCCGGTTCTCGATAACAAACTTGTTCGACTCGCGATAGCTGTCAAGCATGTTGTTGACTTCAGGAATCACGTACCGGGCCACGAGGTCCCAACTCCGGTGCATGTTTTCGCGGTTCGCCCAGTCGTGAACGAAGCCGACAACCGTGCCAAACCCGCCGGTCAACTCCAGCATCTGGCGAATTCTCGCCACCAGGTCGTCCGGCGTTCCGATGACCGCCGTGCTCTCGTCCGAGAAGCCGACGGCGTCCACCGCTTCGTCACCGGTTTTAAAGGTCACGCCCTCGCCGCCCGCGAGCGTGCCCACGGTGTACTCGTTGTTGTGCTTCAACAACCCATCGCGTGCCTGTTCACGGGCAAGTTCCCGCGTCTCAGCGATGTGCCAGCTGAGCACGATTCGCCAGTTCTTCCGGTCAACTGTCTTGCCGTGCTTGAGTGCTGATTCTTCTGCGAAGCTCCATTGCATCGGCAGCGCCCTGATGCCCTCTTTGGTCATCGAGCCGATCGATAGAATTCCGGCTTCGTGCTTGCCCGCCAGCGTCATGCCGGAAGGGCTGACGATTGAAGCTACGGCGAACTCCATGTTTTTCTGAAGCGGCTTCAACTGCAACTTGGCGTCGTTGAGAGTGAACCATTCAGACTTGTAGCTGAACCGCTCATCGTCCTCAAACAGACGCCGTATCACGCCCATCGCCTCGTCCTGCCGGTCCCGCAGGAGCATCGGATCGATGCCCATCGTGTGTGCGTCGGATGGCAGGGCGCCGGGACCGG
>CAUZKS010000316.1:0-2535 GCA_963580625.1 Dehalococcoidia bacterium
CCGTCATTTCTGCGATGTTGTTGTACATCGTCACGTTGATCGGTGCCCCTTCTGTTGGAATGCCAAGCACCGGAGCCATGTTCTGAATCGTCTGGAGTGATGCGTCCAGCAAAGAGTTCGCACGGGTTATGACCGGGCCGTGGAAGTACACCGTAATGCCGCCTTCTGTCACCGTGTCCCAGTCAAATCGGGAATCTGTCAGGACTATCTGGGTCGGCTCGGACTCGTGGAGATTTCCGCTGGAATCTAGGACCTCGATCCGGTACTCCATAGTTACGCCGGGCGGCAGATACCGGGCGAGTGTGTCGGTCCGGTAGAACAGGGTCCCACTTGCCGGCGCGCTCGTCGTGAAAATGGCGGGTTCGCCAAAATCCAAGTAGTCGTACTGAGTGGCACGACGGCCCAGGATCGAGAAGCGGGCCGTGACCTCTTCGACATCGCCCATGACGTTCGCCGTGAACTCGATACCGTCCGGTAGCTTGCTCACTGCGGAGTAGCTCAGGATCTCGACGGCCGGCGACTGGGCGCGGGTGATGTCGTCGGAGCTTGAGAGAACGGTGATGATGGTAAACGCAGCGATCGCGACGATCAGCGAGGTCCATCGCACAATCGACTGCCCGGTCAGAGGCCTGTTACGCGGACTCTCGTCCGGTGTTTTATCTGTCAATCTACTCATGTGCGAAATGTGATACGTCGGAATGGATGACATTGGTTCGGTATCGAATGACCGGTCCGGGCTATTTGGATTCACCCGGGGCTTCATCGGCGCTGCGCCACTCTGCCCAGAAACGGTACAGCGCGCTGAGCGGGGTTGCTACGGCCAGGATCCACAATCCCCAGTCTGGCTGGCTGATTAACAGGGTTACGGTGATCACCACAACGCGCTCCGGCCTGGTGGCGAACCCCGCCGTGCCTTTCATGCCCAGACCTTCAGCACGCGCACGCACGTAGCTCACCATCATCGACCCCGAAAAGGCGATAAAGGCGAGGATGATCAGCGTCTGATCAAAGGTAACGCTGCGCGTATAGAAGATCAGCAGGCCAAGTAACAGCGCACCTTCAGACACCCGGTCCATCACGGAATCCAACAGCGCGCCTCTGTCTGACACCTGCCCCGTCCGGCGGGCGATCCCACCGTCCAGCATGTCAAAGGTGGCGCCCACTAATACAAGGACTCCCGCCAGTACAAATCGTCCGTCCGCTGCCGCCGCTCCTGCTCCGACCGAAATAGCGGTGCCTGTCAGCGTCGCCAGGTTCGGCGTGAATCCCAACTTGTCCAGGGCGGCCGAAGCCGGTTCCTCAAACCATCTGGCGATCTTTCCGCGGAGCGCGTAACGGGCGGTCTGGAGGCTGGGCACGCGTTGTTGAGGCCTTTCCTTAAAAATTGAGGGGTGTACAGGCTATCTTGGACCCCGGTTATTTCTTGTATCTAGACGATACCGGAAAGTTCGGGCCTGGCGGCTGTCTGTTTATAGAAATCGAGCACCCTGGTTGCTACTTCAGACCATCGGTACCCATGTGCCTTGATCTGGCCGGCGGCGCCCATCTGTGTACGGAGATTCGGGTCTTCGATCAAGGTGCGGATCGCACTCGCGAAAGCTATCGGATCGCTTGGGGTGGACAGGAGTCCATCCATGCCGTGAGTAACCACCTCACGATAGCCGCTTATGTCCGTGGCGACGGTCGGAACTCCGGCCGCCATCGCCTCAAGCAGCACCATCCCGAAACTCTCGCCGCCGGTCGCTGGGCTGCAGAAGATATCTGCCGCCTGGTAGTACGCCGGGAGCGCCTCGTTAGAAACGCGGCCCGTGAATACCACGTCCGTCAGGTTGCGCTCGCCCATCACGCGCTGAGATTCATCGTCTGGTTCGCCGGGCCCGACGACGATCAGTCTCAACTCCGGGTAATCCCACTTGAGGTCGGCGTACGCGCTCAGCAAATATCGCAACCCCTTGCGCTTCTCCATGCGTCCTACGAACAAAAGGTTAATCCGGCCGTCGTCGAACTCTTCTATCGCTGACACCGGGTTTGCGAAGCGGTCGAACTCGATGCCGTTCGGGATGATCTCGTAATCGCCCGGATGAAACCTGTTTACGTACTGGCGGGCTGAGTTTGACACGGCAATCCTGCCATCCAGTTGCCGTGGGTTTGCGCGCAACATGTACTTGGACATTTGATAGAGGAGCCCGCGTTCACGGAAGGCGTGGAAGGTCCCGATGGTGAGTGCGGACGAAGTGCGCGCTCCCAGGTTTGGAGGAAACGGGGCGAAAGGCTCGTGGATGTGCACAACGTCGTAACTGCCTTCGCGGATCAGAGCCTTGATCTGGGGCCGCTTCCACAGGGAAAGCGATACGCGAGCTACAGTGCCGCCGATGGGAACCGGAACCGGTCGACCACAGGGAACGACGTCGTATCCTTGGCTACGATCGGGTTCCACAGAGCATGGGGCCAGGATATTGACCTCGTGGCCTCTAGCCGTGAACTGATCGGCGAGGCGCGCGATGTGGGTCGTTACGCCACCCGGGTAGGCAAAAT
>CAUZKS010000317.1:0-2531 GCA_963580625.1 Dehalococcoidia bacterium
AAGTTGGTGAGCGGCTCGTCCAGGATCAACCAGGCCAGGATGATCCCGAAGACTGGCTGACTCAGGTTCAGAACACCGACCTGGGATGGCAGGTATCGCTGGATGAGCCATAGGTTGGCGATGAATCCAAACCCAGCGATCACGGCTCCCTGGTAGAAAATTGAAAGGGCGAGTTCCTTGTTCATCAGCCACGGTTCACCCTCAAAAATCAGGCCTGTGGGGATAAACACCGCTGCCCCGAACGCGGCCTGTGTGAGCAACAGTTTGTTCGGGTCAATTTTTCCAGATTGCCGGGCGTTGTATATGAGGCGTGCGCCCAACAGGAAGCCCCCGATGATCGAGAGGATGTCGCCCAGCAACACCTCGCCCGATGCGTCTCCGCCAAGACCGTCTAGCGAGATCACCACAACACCTGCGTAGGCCACCAGGATTCCGATAAGACGAGATGGAACGAGCCGATCTCCGGCTATGAAAAAGTGCGCCAGGATCGCCATCCAGATAGGGAACGTCACGGATAGAACTGCACCGTGCCCGGCCGTTGTGTAGTTCAACCCCAGGTTCATGAATGCGAGTTGAACGCAAAAGAGCAGGCCCAGGATTGTCAGAACCCGGAACTCACTCCGGCGCACGCGGAGGTCTGCGCGTGAGTAAATCGCCCATATCACGATAACTACTGCGCCGGTGAGGAATCGGTACCACCCCAGCCGGAGAGGTGGCGCGTACTCTAGCCCGGACTTGATGGCGATTGAGTTGCCAGACCACAACGCCGAGACGAATACGGCGAAAGCACCTGCGCGCGGGGTGATGCTGCGGTGCAGGGTTGGTGGCATTTCTGGGAAGGTACACCCGCATCTGGGCGCGGTCAACGCGCTTTCGGACGGCAATCGCTAAAGATCAGTTGGCCACCACGCGCTCCGCATCGCCGTCCGTGGACGCCGTGTTGTTCGAGCGCTTCCGGCGCTGCGCCAGACCGGCCCCGAGCATCACGAGAACCGCCCCGGCCCACAGGTTGGAGGTCGGCGTTTCGCCAAGGATGGCCCATGCAAGCAGAATCCCGCTGATCGGTGATATCAGCCCGAGGGCGGCCAGACGAGACGGGAAGTAGCGTGAGATCAACCACAGGTTGGCGATGAAACCGAACCCGGCGATCACTATTCCCTGATAAACGAGAGAGGTCCACAACTCCCACGCCCATGACCACGGCTCGGATTCGAAGACGGCGCTCATTGCTATGAAGAAGACCGTTCCCATGAGGAACTGCGTCAGCAATAGTTTGCTGGGGTCGATCTCCTCGACGAGCCGGGCGGCAAAGATCTGCCGGGCAGCGAGAAGAAATGCCGAGATCAAAGACAGTCCATCGCCCAGCAATATGTCTCTGTTTACGCCGGAACGTAAGCCGTCCAGAGAGATAACGATGATGCCGGCGTATGCGACAAGGATTCCAAGAAAGCGTCCTCTTTCGAGGCGATCTCCGACGATGAAAAAATGGGCCAGTAAGACCGTCCAGATGGCCGTGGTCACGTTCAATGAGAGGGCGTGGCCCGCGGTGGTGTACTTGATGCCGAGGTTCATGAACACGAGTTGCAACGTGAACAACAACCCGAGCAATATCAGCGGTCTGTACTCTTCCCGGTGAATCCGGAGGTCCGCCTTTGTGTAGATCGCCCATACAAGTGTCACGAGCGCGCCCGCGACGAAACGCATCCATCCGATACGGAGCGGCCCGGCGTAATTAAGCCCCGCTTTAATGGCGATGGAGTTGCCGCTCCAGAACATGCCGATGATCACCGCAAACGCACCGGCGCGTGGAGTCAGAGGTCTACGTTTGACGTCCGCCAATTTCGCCTACGCGTCTCCGTCGGAGGACGGACGATTCAGCGGTGGCGCAGAACGAACCCGCTTCGTCAGGGAACTGCGCTTCTGTGCGAGGAGCGCGCCTGCCATGACAAGGATGCCACCCACCCACAAAAGCTCGCTCGGCTCTTCGTCCAGGATCAGCCATGCGAGGAGTATTCCGGTGACGGGCTGGGTAAGGGATATCGCACTGATACGAGACGGAAAGAAGTATTTGCTCATCAGCAGCATGGCTAGGAAGCCGAAACCGGCGATCACCATGCCCTGGTAGAAGAGAGAAACGGCTAGTTGCCACGTCCACAACCACGGATCAGGTTCAAATATGAAGCTAATGATGATGAAAGCGACGGTACCAACCGCTGCCTGGAACAACAGCATTTTCGCCGGGTCGATGCGCGACACGAGCCTGGCGTTGTAAACAATCCTTGCGCCCAGCAGGAAGCCAGAAATGGCGGAGAGTATGTCCCCCACGATCAGGTTCTCGGCGCCGGGCTCTCGTAGAGAGTCCGCCGAGATCACGATGATCCCGGAGTAAGCGATCATGATCCCGATAAGCCTAGCTGGCGCCAGCCTGTCCCCCGGGATGAAGAAATGGGATAGGACTGAGATCCAGATCGATGAAGTAACGATCAACACGGTTGCGTGACCGGCCGTCGTGTATTTGATGCCCAGGTTCA